>JACDAG010000710.1 GCA_013695565.1 Bradyrhizobium sp. | reverse complement strand
TTCGTCCATCGAGTTGTCGATCACTTCGGCAAACAGGTGGTGCATCGCCTTTTCGTCGGTGCCGCCGATATACATGCCGGGCCGGCGGCGGACCGGCTCAAGCCCCTCGAGCACCTCGATGTCGGCTGCGGTGTAGTTGGCTTCGGCGCTGCCGCCGCGGGCGGCGACCTTGAGCGGCGCGCGGCCCTTCGGTTCATCAGCTCCGAACAGGTCGTCACCGGACTTTGATTTTGCAGGTTTTTTCAATGGCTTGGGCATGGTTCTTCATGTATTGCGCGCGAGGTCGCGCGCGAATCGGTCCGTCTGACTATGCCACGGATGGGCTTAAAAAGTGACGGCCAGAGCGGCCAGGGCGCTTCTGTGAGGGCGCAGCAATGACCGGAACGCGGGCGGTTAACAATATCAAAATGCGGATGCGAGCCGACTTGCTTTCAGCCCAAGGTCGCGTGAAGGTCGCAACGGGCTGGGGAAAGTAATCAATGATGAGGCTGTTTTTGGCCGCGGCAATCGCGCTGCCATGTGTTGGGTGTGCGTCGGTAACACGCGGAACAACTGAAAACATTTCGATCGTGTCGACACCTCCGGGTGCGACCGCCGAGCTATCGGGGCTCGATAATCCCACCTCCTGCGTCACTCCCTGTGTCGTCGTGGCCAAGCGAAGCGCCGACATCACCGTCACCATCAACAAGGAGGGCTATGAACCGCAGGTCGTCCCTCTCACCAAGGAAATTCCAGGCACGGGTGCGGCGGGTTTCGCCGGCAACGTACTGGTCGGCGGGTTGGTCGGGATGGGCGTCGGCGCCTACACCGGCGCTGCGCAGGATCACAAACCCAATCCGGTGACCGTAACCTTGCAGCCGCTGGTGCCGGCACAGTCCCGTCCCGCAAAGCCGCGACAGCCGAAGCGGCCGCCACCGCCGCAGAGCTAGGCGCATCAGGAGCGGGATTGCCGCGAGCTGCCTCGTTTACGGCTGCCGATCGTGCGGAAATGCCTGTCTGGAGGGAAGAAAGCCCGGCCGAGTGCGTTCGGGCGGTTGAAATCACGTTCCATGCCAGCCTTTGTGACTTGAAGTCACGCAAGGGGCTGGCTTACCTGTCGCCCAGGCTACGAGCCCGCAGGGAGATTCGACGGCCGGAGACGGGGCGGGAAGGCGTTCAAAATATGGAAGATTTTGCGCGCGCCCTGGCCAGCTTTGTGCGCGATCATCAGGCTTGGGCGGCACCAATTGTTTTGCTGCTGGCGTTCGGTGAATCGCTGGCCTTTATCTCCCTGCTGGTTCCGGCGTGGGGCGCACTGGTCGCGATCGGCGCGCTGATCGGCGTCAGCGGCATCAGCTTCTGGCCGATCTGGATCGCCGGCGGCATCGGGGCTGCGCTCGGCGACTGGGTCTCCTACTGGTTCGGCTTCAAATACAAGGAGCAGGTGGCCAGGATCTGGCCGCTGTCGCGCTATCCGGAAATCCTGCCGCGCGGCGAAGCCTTCGTGAAGAAGTGGGGCGTGCCGTCCATTTTCATCGGACGGTTTTTCGGACCGTTGCGGGCCTCGGTGCCGCTCGCCGCCGGGATCTTCGAAATGTCATACTGGCCGTTCCAGATCGCCAATTTCGTCTCGGCGCTGGTGTGGTCGGCAGCACTTTTGCTGTTTGGCGACGTAATGGCGCAGATCGCCGAATGGCTATTGCGGTCGGTGTAGGGTCGGGCGGCTCGCCGCCTTCGGAATAAGCCATCGGGGCGGGGGTTAGCCCAAGGATAAGGGGACCGGGCTGCCAGCCAAAGCGGCGGCACCGCTCGCCGAAAAACAGGCGCCGAGTTTCTATCGTTACAAGGTCGGTGACGCGCAAGTGACCGCCATTTCGGATGGCGTCAATACCTTCGCGCTGGGCGAAACCATGGTGCTCAATGCCAAGAAAGACGAAGTCGCTGCGGCGCTCGACAAGGCGTTTCTGCCCAAGGACAAGATGTCCATCCACTTCGCGCCACTGGTGATCAACACCGGCGGCAAGCTGGTTGTCCTGGACACCGGCAATGGAGCGGCTGCGTTTGCATCGAGCAAGGGAAATGTCGGGCAGTTCGGCAGCAACATGACCGCCGCCGGCTTCGATCCCAAGAACGTCGACATCGTCGTTATCTCTCACTTCCACGGCGATCACATCAACGGCCTTTTGACCGCGGACAACACACCGACGTTCCCCAACGCCGAAGTGCTGGTGCCGGCCGCCGAGTGGAAATACTTCATGGACGACGGCGAGATGGGCAAGCAGACCTCCGACCGGATGAAAGGCGTGTTCACCAACGCCCGCCGGGTTTTGGATGCCGGGCTGAAGAAGAAGGTAACGCCCTACGAAGGCGGCAAGGATGTCGCGCCAGGATTGGTTGCGGTCTCGTCCTACGGGCACACCCCGGGTCATACCTCGTTCGTTCTGTCATCCGGCTCCGACAAGGTGTTTATCCAGTCTGATGTGACCAACCATCCGGCGTTGTTCGTCACCAATCCGGGCTGGCACCTGATGTTCGATCAGGATCCGGTGATGGCGGAGGCTACAAGGCGCAAAATCTACGACATGCTGGTCGCCGACAAGATGCGCGTTCAGGGTTATCACTATCCGTTCCCGGCCAACGGCTTTGTCGAGAAGGATGGCAACGGCTACCGGCTGGTTCCGGCGGCGTGGAGCCCGGTGTGACCTGACCGTTCCTCGCCGATTTCAGAGCAAAGGCCGCCTTTTTGGGGCGGCCTTTGTGTTTTCGGTTGCGTTTTGCCTTGACGGTGGAACCGTACGGCCTTATAGCCCGCGCCCATGATCAACGCTTCGACCAGCATCATCGCCCGCCGCCGCCGCATTATCGCGGTATGGGCGGTTGTCTGCGTTTAAGATCATCGCCCCTGCCGCCGGATACAGTCCGCGGCTCTTTCCCTTGTTCAAGACACGCGGTTTGATCTGGCGGCTCCTACGTCAAGCAGGAGTTTGAAATGTATACGCCGCCTCCGTTCAAGCCCGACCGCGCCGCCAGCCTCGCGTTTGCGCAAGCGCGCGGCTTTGGCCTTGTCTGCGCGTGGGATGGCGTCAAGCCGATGGCCTCACCGCTGCCGTTCTATCTGGGGTTTGCCGATGACGGCACGCCGAAGGCGCTGTTCCATGTTGCCCGTCATAATCCGCTGCTAAAGCTCGCCGGCGGGACCACGTCCTGGCTGCTGGCCGTCAACGGCGCGGATGCCTATGTGTCGCCCGACTGGTACGTTTCGGCCGACCAGGTGCCGACCTGGCTCTATCAGGCCGTGCATCTGACGGGCACGGTACGGGCACTGTCCGACGACGAACTGGCCGAGCAGATCGAGACGCTCAGCGCCAAGTTCGAAAACCGGCTGTTGCCGAAGAAGCCCTGGTTGTCGTCGAAAATGACGGCCGGGCGGCTGGACGCCATGAAGAAGGCGATCGTGGGTCTTGAGATGACGGTGGAAGGGATCGAGGGCAGCTTCAAATTGAACCAGCACAAATCCGAAGCCGACTATACAGCGATCAGCACCGCGCTGGCGTCACAGGGTGACGCTGATGCAGCCGAGATTGCAGCCTTGATGCGCGCGGCGCGCCCGCAGGCTTTTCCTACCCCTACCGCAGCAACGAACGACGCGACGACGCCCGAAAGGAACGCGCCATGACCCTGACCGACACCAAGCCGCAATCGATCGGCGCCACCAGGAAGCCCACCATCTTCGTCGATGGCGCATCGGGAACGACGGGCCTTGGCATTCAGGAACGGCTGCGCCAGCTGAGCGATGTCACGCTGAAAAGCATTGCCGAGGACAAGCGCAAGGACGCCGGCGCCAAGCGGGCGCTGATGGAGGAGGTGGATCTCGTGATCCTCTGCCTGCCGGACGAGGCTGCGAAAGAAACCGTGGCCTTGATCGACGGCATGGGCGCCAAAGGACCCAAGGTGCTGGACGCCTCGACGGCCTTTCGTGTCGCCAGCGACTGGACCTATGGTTTTGCCGAACTCACGCCTGACCAGGCCGACAAGATCCGCAACGCGCGGAAAGTCTCCAACCCCGGCTGCTATCCGACCGGCGCGGTGGCGCTGCTGCGGCCGCTCGTCGATGCCGGACTGGTACCGGCGGACTATCCTGTCACCATCAATGCGGTCAGCGGCTATTCCGGCGGCGGCAAGTCGATGATTGAAAGTTTCGAGGGCGGCACCGCGCCGTCCTTCGAACTCTATGGTCTCGGCTTCGAGCACAAGCATCTGCCGGAGACGCAGCTCTATGCATGCCTGACGCGGCGGCCGATCTTCGTGCCATCGGTCGGCAATTACCGGCAGGGCATGCTGGTGTCGGTGCCGTTGCATCTCGACGCGCTTCCGGCCAAGCCCGGCGCGGCCCAGCTCCACGCCGCGCTGGCGAAGCGGTACGCCGGCAGCAAATATGTCTCGGTCATGCCGCTCGAGAACGCGGCGACCAAGGGCGGGCGGATTGAGCCGGAGGCGCTCAACGAGACCAACAAGCTCGAGCTTTACGTTTTTGCCAGCGAGAAGCATCGTCAGGCGGTGCTGGTCGCGCGGCTCGACAATCTGGGCAAGGGCGCGTCGGGTGCCGCCGTGCAGAACATGCGGCTGATGCTGGGCTTGTCCGAGCAATAGCTGATCCGGCGTTTGACGCCTGAAAGGAACGTGTGATGAGCACGAAGAAGAAAATCGGCATTCTGGGCGCGTCCGGCTACACCGGCGCCGACGCCGTGCGCCTGCTGGCGCGGCATCCCAACGCCGAAATCACCGCACTGACCGCCAATACCCATGCCGGCAAGTCCATGAATGACGTATTCCCGCATTTCTTCATGCTGGATCTGCCCAGGATCGTGGAATGGGAAAAAGTCGACTGGAGCCAGCTCGACGCGGTGCTGTGCGGACTGCCGCACGGCACCACGCAGGAAATCATCGCGGCGGTGTTGAAGGCCAATCCGAAAATCAAGGTCCTCGACATGTCCGCCGATTTCCGGCTGCGCAACAAGGAGACCTACGCGCAATGGTACGGCCATGAACACCGGGCGCTGGAATTGCAGGGCGAGGCCGTCTACGGCCTCACCGAATTCTACCGGGAGAAGATCACCTCGGCGCGACTGGTCGCTTGTCCGGGCTGCTATCCGACCGCGGTTCTGCTGGCGCTGGTGCCGCTCGCCAAGGCCAGGCTGATCGACGTCGACGATATCATCATCGACGCCAAATCAGGCGTCACCGGCGCCGGTCGCGGGTTGAAGCAGAGCACCCTGTTCAGCGAAACGGGCGAGGGGCTGTCGCCCTATTCAGTCGGTACGCACCGACATGCGCCGGAGATCGAGCAGGAGATCGGTGTCGCTGCCGGTTCGACGGTGACGATCAACTTCACGCCGCATCTCATTCCGATGGCACGGGGCGAACTCTGCACGGCCTATGTCAGGCTAAACGGAGCGACGCCGGACGATTTGCGGGGCGCGCTCGAGAAAGCCTACCAGAACGAACCGTTCGTGCATGTGGTCAAGAAGGGCGTGCTGCCGCAGACCCAGAACGTGCGCGGGTCGAACTACGTCCAGATCGGCGTGATCGCAGACCGGATCAAGAACCGCGCGATCGTCATCTCGACGCTCGACAATCTCGTGAAGGGCTCGGCGGGTCAGGCGATCCAGAACATGAATCTGATGTTCGGGTTTCTCGAGACCGCCGGACTGGAGCAGATCGCGCTGTTTCCGTAGCGGGAGTGGGCGTCGTGGACGAAGACACCTTGCGCTTCTACCGCGACAACGCGCCGGCCTATGCCGGGCGCGAGATCACGTCGCGCCAGGCGAGGTTGACCGCTTTCCTGGCGTTGCTTGCACCCGATGCGACCATTCTTGAACTCGGGTGTGGCGCCGGCGGCGATACCGCGGAGATGCTGGCAAGGGGCTTCAATGTCCTACCGACCGACGGCTCGCCTGAGATGGCGGAAGTCGCCTCGCGCCGTCTCGGCCGCCCGGTCGGGACGCTGCTGTTTCACGACCTCGACGCGGTCGAGGCCTATGACGGCGTGTGGGCCAATGCGTGTCTGCTTCACGTTCCCCGCGACGAGCTCGCGCCAATCCTGAAACGGATTTGGCGCGCGCTGAAATCCGGCGGATGTTTTTACGCGAGCTTCAAGACCGGCGACGGCGAAGGCCGCGACGCGCTGGGGCGCTACTACAATTACCCGTCGTCGGACTGGCTGCGTGAAACCTACGCCAGCGCGGGCAATTGGCATTCGCTTGACATTGAAACCGGCAAAGTGATTGGGTTCGACAACCAATGGGCCCCGATGCTGTTCATCGTGGCCCGGAAAAACCCTTGATCTGATGCAGGCCCCTGAGTCCGGCAAGTCCATCATGCGCGTCCTGATCGTTCTTGCGATCGGACAGATCATCGGATGGGGCACTGTCGGGCTGCTTGCCGTCGTCGGCGGGCAGATCGCGGCCGAGCTTCACATGGACCTCTCCGCGGTGTTTGCCGGGAGCTCGATCTTCTACGTGCTGATGGGCCTGTGCGCGCCGATCCTGGCAAAACCCTTCATTCGATTTGGCGCCCGCCGGGTGATGATCGCCGGGACCCTGATCGGTGCGCCGGGCTTTGTCGTGCTTTCGCTGGCCCACGGCCCGCTGCTGTTTTTCGCCGCGTGGGTGCTGCTCGGTGCGTCCGGCAGCGCGACGCTGGCCACCGCCGCCTACATCATGCTCAACGAGACCGCCGGCCGGGGAGCACGGCGTGGCATCGGCGCCATGATGCTGGTGACGGGCTGGCCAGCAGCATCTTCTGGCCGACCACGTCGCTGCTGTCGGACGTTGTGGGCTGGCGTGGAACGTGTTTGGTCTATGCCGGTCTGCTGCTGCTGGTGAGCCTTCCGCTCAACTATTTTGGATTGCCTCGCCGGACCGAGCCGACCGATGCAGCGATCGCGGCGGCGCAGCCACTGAGCACGTCGCCGATCGTGCACAAGAACATCTTTCTCCTGATACTCGCTGCGCTCGCGCTCAATGCATTTGTGGCCTTCGGTTTAGGTGCCGCCCTGATCGAGCTTCTGAAAGCCGAGGGCCTGTCGCCGACGCAGGCGGTTACGTTCGGCTCGATGCGGGGTGTGATTCAGGTCAGCGCCCGCGGTCTGGATTTTCTCGGCGGTGGGCGGTGGGACGGGATCACAACGGGCATCTTCGCCGGCGCGGCGCTTCCGGTGGCGATGCTGCTACTGATGATCGGGGGCGGGTCGTACCTGGCGATCGCGGCGTTCATTCTGCTCTACGGTATGGGCAGCGGCGCCTTCGCGGTCGCGCGAGCGACCATACCGCTGGTGTTCTACGACCAGACAGAATTCACCAAGGCGACCTCGCGCCTTGCGTTGCCGCTCAATGTCATTTCCGCGGCGTCGCCGCCGCTGCTTGTGGGTTTGCTGACCCAGTTCGGCAGCAGCGCGCTGCTCGGCGTCACCATGCTTTGCTCATGCGGCGCTCTCCTGATCCTGCTCTGGCTCAGGAGGTTTCGTCCGACAAACGGGGCGATTGCCGGAGCCTAGAGCCTTTTTCCGTTCCGATGGAATCGGAACGGGACTCTCGATTTTGATTGACGCATTTTCTTGACGCGAAGCGGTGTCCACTTCTCTGGAAAACGCGCTGGTGGCAGCTCTCAAACCCAGTGGAAGATCGCCAGTGCCAGCACGGCTTGCGCCAGGAAGCCGACGGTGAAAGCCAGCGTGCGGAACACCGGCAGGCCCAGCGTATAGACGATCAGATGCGCCACGCGGGACCAGAAATACACCGCGCAGGCCATCACGGTCCATTTGGTGGAATAGTCGGCCGCATTGAGGATCAGGACCAATGGCGCGAAGATGATGAGGTTCTCGATCGCGTTGTCATGCGCGAACATCAGGCGGTTGGCCCATTCGGCATGCGGCTTGTCGTTGCGCGAGGGATTGGCCATCGCGCCGGAGAGACCGCGGACCTGACAACGATTGAGGATGTAAGGAACCCAGAGCAGTCCGGTCAAAATCACCGTCAGCGTCAACCAGAACAATTCACGCGTCATCGTTTCCCCCTCACTCGATTTTCGAATCCCGACACGGGATGCCAGATTATAGCCAACCGCGCGGGCTTGCGCTACGCGCGGACGCGAACGTAGCTGCCGGGCGCATCCTCGATCGGCGGCATCGCCTCGGAGCCGACCGCGCGCGCCGGCACCATTTCGGCGTCGAGGCCCTCCAGCCACAGGCGCCAGTCCGGCCACCACGATCCCTTGTGCTCGGTGGCGTTCTTGAGCCAGTCGGCGAGCGTGACATCCTTGATGTTGTCGTTGGTCCAGTATTGATATTTGCCCGATGCCGGCGGGTTGACGACGCCGGCGATGTGGCCGGAGCCGGACAACACATATTTGACCGGGCCGCCGAAGAATTGCGAGCCGTACAGCACCGATTCCGCCGGCGCGATGTGGTCCTCGCGCGTCGCCAGATTGTAGACCGGCACCTTGACCTTGGTTAGATCGAGCAGCGTATTGTCGAGCACCATACTGCCGGTGGATAGCCGGTTCTCCAGGTAACAACTGCGCAGATAGAATGAATGATTGGCCGCCGGCATCCGCGTCGCGTCGGAATTCCAGTGCAGCAGGTCGAACGAGGAGGGCGGTTGTCCCTTCAGGTAATTGCTGATGACGTAGGACCAGATCAGATCGTTCGAGCGCAGCATGTTGAAGGCCATCGCCATCTTGCTGCCTTCGAGCACGCCGGCGGACGCCATGTCGCGCTCCAGTGCCGAGATCTGGTCTTCGTCGACGAACACGAGCAGGTCGCCGGCATGGGTGAAGTCGACCTGTGCGGCAAAGAACGTCGCCGAGGTCACGCGCTGGCGGCGCTTTTCGGCGAGCCACGCCAGGGTCGAGGCGAGCAGGGTGCCGCCGACGCAATAGCCGGCGGTATGAACCTTCATTTCGCCCGTGACCTTTTCGATGACGTCCATCGCGGTCAGCGGTCCCTGCTTCATGTAGTCGTCGAACGTCTTCTTGCCGAGTTCCTTGTCCGGATTGACCCAGGAGATCACGAACACCGTGATGCCCTGATCGACGCACCATTTGATGTAGGATTTTTCCGGCTTGAGATCGAGGATGTAGAACTTGTTGATCCAGGGCGGCACGATCAGGAGCGGCGTGCGCAGCACGGTCTCCGTGGTCGGGGTGTACTGGATCAGCTGCATCAGCTCGTTCTGGAAGATCACCTTGCCCGGCGTCGTCGCCATGTTGACGCCGACGACGAGGTTGGATGGATCGGACTGGCGGATGCGCAGCGTGCCGTGCCCGGCCTCGATATCCTCCGCCAGCATCTTCATGCCGCGCACCAGATTGTCGCCGTTCGAGGCCAGCGTCTCGCGCAGCACTTCCGGGTTGGTCAGCACGAAATTCGACGGCGCGAGCGCGTTGGTGATCTGCTGGACGTAGAATTCGGCTTTCTTGCGCGTGTGCGGATCGAGGCCGTCGGCATTCTTGACGAGCTCAT
The DNA here is from genome assembly GCA_013695565.1 of Bradyrhizobium sp. GTDB lineage: Bacteria > Pseudomonadota > Alphaproteobacteria > Rhizobiales > Xanthobacteraceae > Bradyrhizobium. The sequence goes on along the minus strand of JACDAG010000710.1, from coordinate 1,531 downwards.
GCGCCCATTTCGTGGTGAGCAGATAGAGCTGCATCACGAAATCGAAGAACTGGTTGGTCTTCCACTCCGGGTCCTTGAAGCGCTTGTCGCGCGGCGACGGCTCGATCGCAGGGGCTACCTGCTCGCCAGCCATGCGGCGCACCGTCGAGCCCCAGAGATCGAGATAGGCCTTGGCCAGTTTGACCTGCAGGTCGGACGCGCGATCCTTGTCGGAAAGCCAGTATTCGGCGACCGTGCTGAAGGTCTTGATCACTTCGCCGATCTCGTTCGGCGGCTTGTCCTTGGCTTCGCCGTTCTCGCGCGGCTTCAGATAGGCGGCGAGCGCCTGGCCGCTGGTCTCCATCGCTTTCGCGATATTCATGGCGAAGGCTTCAGCGTTGAAGGATTTCGCAGTCTTGGCTTCGGTGCTAACGTCGTTCATGACAAGGACACTATAGCTTCATTTCGGGTTCGTCACCGCGCCTGACGGCGGCGGTAACTCTGGGTTAATCCTGTTGCACTGCAATAAAATTTTCTTCGTTCGGACACATTGAAGCCGCACCGGTTGAGTTTGCTGGTCTGGCTTTAATCGTTTCGGGCGACAATAGTTTGAACGGATGGGTTTGAACGGTCGCGGTGAATTGACGGAGCTGGTCGATTTGGTGTTGCAAGGCGCATACCAAAGCGGTTGTCAGCACGCACCATGCAAGTGATCTAAAGCGACGGGGCAGGTTACGGGGGACTTCCGGACGGATGCCGGTGGATCGGACGATAAGGCTGTGGTCGATGGCCGCGCTGTTCGTGTCAGCGCTTGCGGTCAGCGGCTGCTCGACGTCGATTGGGGATTTGCCGGGCGTCGGCCTGCCAGGCGATGCGCCCGCGCGTCCGAAGGAAGCCAGCGGATATCTGCCGGTCCATGACCTGCCGCCGGATCGCGACGAGGCGACGATCAAACCGGCCGAGCAGGCCAAGATCCAGGCCGAACTGCTCACCGCACGGGACCGCCAGGCGTCCTCGGGTACATCAGCCAAACCAGCCGCCAAATAACCTAGTCTCTGGCGCTGTAGGGCTGCCGTGCTAAAAGAGCCCTAATTCAACCGCATCACGGTCCGGAAGGTCGGGGAGTCTGCGCCTGAATTCGCTCTAAATCATTGATTGGACGCGAGTTTTGGACAAGGGTGAATTCGGTTTCGATCGCCGCAGATGCTCACCGATTCTATCCCGCCCGTTGTCGGAGCAAGGGTCCCATGGAAGATTTCTACCGCATCCGCCGTCTGCCGCCTTACGTGTTCGAACAGGTCAACCGGGCCAAGGCGGCCGCGCGGAACGCCGGCGCCGATATCATCGACCTCGGCATGGGCAATCCGGATTTGCCGACCCCGGCCCATGTGATCGAGAAACTGAAGGACACGCTGGGCAAGCCGCGGACCGACCGCTATTCGGCGTCACGTGGCATCACCGGGCTGCGCAAGGCGCAGGCTGCCTATTATGCGCGCCGGTTCGGCGTGAAGCTCAACCCGGAAACCCAGGTCGTCGCAACATTGGGTTCCAA
>JACDAG010000700.1 GCA_013695565.1 Bradyrhizobium sp. | reverse complement strand
CTGCCCGTCCGCTTCGATGCGCATGATACCCGCGCCGACGGCGGCGTGCGCAACATCGAACTTCATCGCGAACGCGTCGTGCTGCGCCGTGCCGTGCGCGGCATGCAGATGGCGATCAACGTCCGCGTCAGCGATTTCCTTGGTGTCGCACTGCGCGGTCTCGATGACGCACAGATGCTGGTGCTGGTGCATCGCGATCCCTCACTGAACATTCCGCTTGGCATCAGTTCCGATGCCGAGGAGATCACTTCCGCCTGGCAGACGTGGAGCGAGATCTTCGCGCTTCCGCAATTGCCGGAAGACAAGGCTTGCGAACCGGCGCAGCGCCGCCGCCGCCATAGCGCGATCCGCGCCCGCCGCCCGAAATTCCTGGTCCGCCGCCGCGGCGGTGACCTGCTCAATCCGGCGAATATTCATCGGGACGAACGCGAGATCATTGCACGGGATTAGTGTAGCTTCCTCAAGGTCGCACAGGCTGTCATGCCGCCCTATGTCTGGCTTGTTGTCTTCCATCCGATCCTGATCACGCTTCTTGTCCTGATCGTTCTTGTTCCGCTGCTCCGATGGACCGGGTTGTGGGCACGCTATCGATACTGGATTCTCGGTGCGCTGCTGGCGGCCTATGCGATCGATGCAGCCTTCGCATTGCCGCGCATCTTGTTCGCGCACGGCTTGTCGAAGACCCCGGTTATCGCACAGCAAATACCGCTGCCGAGCCGCCTGGTGCTGGTCAGCGTTCGCTGTGACGCGAAATGCCATGATTGGCTGATATCCGGAGCTGTCGATGAAATTATCTCCGTCACACCTCGTTACCCGCATCACATAGAGGTAGCCACCGCGGTCCGATATCGAGCCGGCTGGACGCTCCCAGGCGCCTGTCCGCGTGAGCGCGAGAGGGCGATGAATTGGGCTCCGAGCGCTGCGCAGCGGCAATCCGGCTACTGTCCACTGGTCGAGCCGGTCGATATCCCCAAGCAGGGCGTCTTCGTGGTCCATGAGGGACTGCAAGTCCTCGCCAAGGAATCGGCACGCAACTACACACCAACCTATTTGGGCAAAGTTCCGCCCGGCCTGGTCATTGCGTTTTTCGGAATGGAGGTACGGGACCGCATCTCGGCGGAAATGAGGGTGGTGGCCTCAGCCTATCGTTATGAAGCGCCGGGCCTCCTCGGTTTACCTCCCCTGATAGGCTGCTGGGACCGACCGGACAACGTGCTTTGGATTATGCCACCGGGCGACACCGGTTGCGGTTTCTGGCGCTGGTTCACCTGAGGTGGAGCGCGTGGAGTAGTCAACGATCCAAAGTGGATCTTCGATCAAGCATTCGGTCCTCCCGATCGTGCCGTCCTCCCGCCCAAGCTTCCTGAGTTGCCGCCTCCAACTCCAGCCCAGGCGTTGGAGATATTGTCGAGAGGGGATGTTGAGTTCTACCTTCCGGGTTTGCGGGAGGTTTTGCTCGACCCCGCCAATTCGGACGATGCTTTGACAAACCTGATCGTGCGGCGCGCCCGGCGGGGGACGTTCGACGGGACGCTGATTGCGCTGTTGGCGGCCAACCGGCCCGCCACACTCGTCGGTCTTTCCGAACGTCTCAATCCCTTTCCCAAAATATTTGAGACACCGGGCCCGGTTCTCGACGAAATGGAGAAGAATCCGAAATTTCGCAACGAGTTCGCCGACACCATGTTTCTCGTCCTGCAATTGCGACCGAAAACTCCTGAGGATACAGGCCGCTTCCTGAAGCTGATGGAAACCAGCCATCCCGGATGGCTCTGCGACAAGCTCGGCCGCATGAAGGGCTCGACGGAACTATCGAAGATTCTGCAGAATGAGGCAGTGGAACGGAACAGTAGGAAATGCAGCCGTTAGCACCAGAGCTCAGCGGATGACGAAGTCCCGGATGTCGCTACGCTCCGTTTTCATCCAACCCGCATCACCGCATCCACCAGCAGGCCCGCAAACAACAACAGCCCGGCATCGCGGTTGGATTTGAAGATGCGCAGGCACAATGCGGGATCGCTGATGTCGAGCCGCCGGATTTGCCAGACCAGGTGAACCGCAAACGCGACGAGCCCGATCCATGCCGGCCATCGCGCGCCACCCAGCACCAATGCGACACCGATCAGCACCACCGCGAGCGAATAAAACACCAGGAGTGCCCGATGCGTGGCCGCGCCGAACAGGCGTGCGGTCGACTTGATGCCGATCAGTGCGTCGTCCTCGGCGTCCTGATGCGCGTAGATGGTGTCGTAGCCGATCACCCAGGCGATCGAACCTGAGTAGAGCACCAGCGCGGTGAGATCGATCCGTCCGAGGATGACCGCAAATCCCATCAGCGCGCCCCAGGAGAACGCGAGGCCCAAGACGACCTGCGGCCACCAGGTGATGCGCTTCATGAAGGGATAGACCACGACGATGACCAGCGAGGCGATGCCGGTCATGATCGCGAAGCGGTCGAACTGCAGCAATACCGCAAGACCGATCAGCGCCTGCAGCACCAGGAACGCCAGCGCCTGCGGCACGCTGACCTGCCCGGCCGGGATCGGCCGCGACCGCGTCCGCTCCACCTTGGCGTCGAGGTCGCGATCGGTGATGTCGTTCCAGGTGCACCCCGCCCCGCGCATCACGAAGGCGCCGATGAAGAACAGCCCGATCACGAGCCACACCTGGCTGACGTCGCGCGCGATGCCGGCGGCCAGTGCGGCCGACCACCAGCACGGCATCAAGAGCAGCCAGGAGCCGATCGGTCGGTCGAAACGGGAGAGGCGCAAATAAGGTCGCGACCAGGCCGGCGCGCGCGTGTCGACCCAGTTGCCCGTCGCATCGGCAACGCGGGCCGTCACGTCACTCATCGGGATGTGGTCATCGCGTGAGAACGTTGCCGTTCAGCGTATCGAAAGTGCTGCCGCCCTTCTTGACGGCTTGCGCCTCGGGAACTGCGGCCGAAGATCCCAGCGCTTCGCTCAGACTGGGCGCGGCCGCTTTCTGGGCTGCAGCAGCCTGCTGCGCCACGCCGCAGACCTGCGCCTGCATCTTCTCGGTGTTCTTGTGGCCACCCTTGAGCTGTTCGGTGACCTGCGGTGGAATTCCGCACTTTGCCGCATTGGTCTCGACGTATTTGATCATCTTGATTTCGGCCACGCCATAACTCTTGATCAGCTTGCAGGCCTCTTCCGGCGTCGCCTTGCGATCACCCGCAGCCTTGATCAGCTTGCCGCGCTTTTCCGCCTCTTCGCGCAGCGGCATAAACGCTTTCATGCAGGCATCGCCCGCACCGGCGGATGACGGCGGCGGTGGCCCGCCCATTCCCCCACCTGCGAGGGGTGCAGCACCACCGTTAAACGGCGAGGGACCGCCAACCGATGCCGCCGGCGCCGCGCCATTGACCGGCGGGAACGGCGATGCGTTGCTGGCGGGGGCGGCCTGCTGGCTAGGCAATGGCGCTGGAAATGCGCTCTGCCCAAAGGCCTGCCCGGCATGGACAGTCACGACGGCAATCGTCAGCGGCACAATCAGGCGGCGGATCATCAAAGGTGTTTCTCCGGCAAAGGTCCCAGCAAGGCCCCAACGTCTTCCGATCGAAGCACGATTCCGACGGGGGCTTTTTACGATTGCTGAGGAGCCTTAACAACCCGTCGAATAGGGCAACAGCGCGGCGCTGGGCCGCACCGGACATTAAATTTGCCCCGGATTCTAACCCTTTAGGCTAGAAAGCGGCGCCAAACGGAATAATCACAGATGCCTGATCTCGATTTTCGTGCCCCTCGCCTGTTCGTCGACGCTCCCCTGAGCCAGGGCGAAACGATCGCGCTGGAACGGAACCAGAGCAATTATCTCGGCAATGTGCTGCGGCTTTCGGCTGGCGAGCAGGTCCTGGTCTTCAACGGTCGCGACGGCGAATGGCAGGCGCAGATTGCCGGCCGCAAGCGGCCCGACAGCCTTGAGATACTCACCCAGCGGCGGCCGCAGGACCGCTTGCCCGACATCGCCTATGTGTTTGCGCCGCTGAAACATGCGCGGCTCGATTACATGGTGCAGAAGGCAGTCGAAATGGGCGCCGCAAGCCTGCAGCCGGTGTTGACGCGCTTCACTCAGGTCTCAAGGGTGAATAGCGAGCGGATGCGCGCCAATGTCATCGAGGCCGCCGAGCAATGCGGGATACTCTGTCTCGCCGATGTCGCCGAGCCGATGCCGCTCGATCGCTTTCTGACCCAACGCCGGCCGGAGCGCCTGTTGGTGTTCTGCGACGAGGCGGCGGAAACCGCCTCGCCGCTGCAGGCCCTGCAAAACGCGCTATCCGCCGCCGACGGCATCGACATCCCGGATGGCATCGACATCCTGATCGGTCCCGAAGGCGGATTTGCCGAGGAAGAGCGCGCATTGTTGCTGCGCCAGAAGCGAACGCTGCGGCTGTCCTTGGGGCCCCGGATTTTACGCGCGGATACCGCGGGTGTGGCCGCGCTGGCGCTGGTGCAGGCCGCGCTCGGCGACTGGGGCGCACCCCCGGGATAGGAAAGCCGTCAAGCCTCATTGAACCCCGCGTTAAGTGACGACACCAATCCCTGTCGAAACCCTGCCCCGGCCATGCTAAGGCCTCCGCCAACAACCGCTAAAGTACTTTTGGAACCCGTTTTTCGGGATATTTGGACGCGAAATGACCGTAACCGCCGCCATCAGTGGTGCCGCCGGGTCCGCCACATGGGCGGACGCGCTGCTTTTGTCGTTTGCGCAGGCCGGCTACGTCCAGGCCCAGCCCGATATCCTGCAGCCGGCCGAGCCGTTTCTCGACCTTTCGGGCGAGGACATCCGCAAGAGCCTTTATCTGACCACCGACGCCAGCGGCGAGGAGCTCTGCCTTCGTCCCGATCTTACCATTCCGGTGGCGCGGGACTATCTGGCCTCCGGCCGCGCCGGCGAACCGGCGGGCTTCAGCTATCTCGGGCCGGTGTTCCGCTATCGTGGCGGCCAGCCCAGCCAATTCCTGCAGGCCGGCATTGAATCCTTCGGCCGCCAGGATCGCGCCGCGGCGGACGCGGAAATGCTGGCGCTGGCGCTGGAAGCAACCTCGGCGTTCGGCTTGAACAATGTCGAAATCCGCACCGGCGACGTGGCGCTGTTCAACGCGCTGATCGATGCGCTCGATCTTTATCCGGTCTGGAAGCGGCGGCTGATCAAGGATTTCAACCGCAAGGTCAGCCTGACCGACGACATCGAGCGGCTGACGCTGGCGACCGCCCCCGGTCGCAACGAATATGAAGGCGTGCTCGCAGCCCTTGCCGGCTCTGACCGCAAGGCCGCGCTCGCACTGGTCGCCGACCTGATGTCGATCGCCGGCACCACCAATGTCGGAGGCCGCACGGTCGACGAAATCGCCGACCGCTTCCTCGAACAGTCGACGCTCAAGAGCGGCGCGCTGCCGCGTGACGCGCTCGCGACCATCAAGCGCTTCCTTGCCATCGCGGGCGATCCCGATGAGGCCGTGGCGCAACTGCGCGCGCTGGCCGACGATACCAAACTCAATATCACCGCGGCGATCGATCAGCTCGAAAGCCGTGTCGGCTTCATGGCCGCGCGCGGCATCGATACCCGCCTGACGCGGTTTTCAACCTCGTTCGGACGCGGTCTCGACTATTACACCGGGTTCGAGTTCGAACTGCACGCAAAGGGCAACGGCATCGAGCCGCTGGTGGCGGGCGGGCGCTATGACGGGCTGATGACCCAGCTTGGCGCGACGGCGCCGATCCCCGCGGTCGGCTTCTCGGTCTGGATCGAAACCATGATGCAACTCGGCAAACCGGTCGGGAGCGCGTCATGACCGCGCCCTTCGTCCTCGCTGTTCCCTCCAAGGGCCGCCTGCAGGAGCAGGCCGAAGCGTTCTTCACGCGCGCCGGCCTCAGCCTCGCCAAGCCGCGCGGCGCGCGCGACTATCGCGGCACCATCTCCGGACTCGACAATGTCGAAATTGCCTATCTCTCGGCGAGCGAGATTGCCTCGCAGCTCGCCCGCGGCATGGTGCATCTCGGCGTGACCGGCGAAGACCTGTTGCGCGAAAGCATCGTGGACGCCGACCGGCGCGTGCTCTTGATCGACAATCTCGGTTTCGGCAGCGCCAATGTCGTGGTTGCCGTGCCGCAGGCCTGGATCGATGTCCGCACCATGGCCGATCTCGACGACGTCACGACGGGTTTCCGCGCGCAACATAACCGGCGGATGCGGGTCGCGACCAAATACATCAATTTGACCCGCAACTTCTTTGCCACCCATGGCGTGGTCGATTACCGCATCGTCGAGAGCGCCGGCGCCACCGAAGGCGCGCCCGCGGTCGGCACCGCCGAGATGATCGTCGACATCACCACGACGGGTGCGACCCTTGTCGCCAACGGCCTCAAGGTGCTCGACGACGGCGTGATCCTGCGCAGCCAGGCCAACCTCGTCGCCTCCAAGGACGCTGACTGGTCGACCGAGGCGCGCGAAACCGCCCGCGTCATCCTCGACCATATCGCCGCACGTGCCCGCGCCAGCAAATATCGCGAAGTCCGCACCCGCTTTGCCGGCTGCAACGATGCGTTGCTGGCCGAGGCGCATAACCGCTTCGGTGTCGTCGCCCCGTTCGGCGGCCCGACCTCGTCCGGCATGCTGACGCTGCACTGCCCGCCGTCGAAGCTTTACGCACTCGGCAGTTTCCTGCGCGAGCACGGCGCCGACACGGTTTCGGTGGCTTCCCTCGACTATGTGCTCGACCGGGAAAACCCGTTATTCGCCAGGCTCGAGGCGTTCCTGCGACAATAAAACGGCTGTGTTTTCAAGGCGGCTCTTGTTTTCGTTCATCGTAGCGACAGCTAGCGGCGAGTAACATATGCTGTTGGGAGCGTGATCCGGAAAAGTGGGTACCGGTTTTCCGAAAAGATCCTGCTCAAAACATAGGGATGATTTGGGACCTGATCGATGACACTCGGCTCTGACGTTTCCGGCCTTACCACCACCGCGGCCAGTGCCGCGGCGCGAGGGCTGTCGATTGTCGTGCCTGTCTATAACGAGGCCGCCGGGCTCTCGTTGCTGCACGAGCGGCTGGTCGGCCTCGCCAAGACGCTGCGCCAACGCTATGGCCTTCCCAGCGAAGTGATTTATGTTGACGACGGCAGCGCCGATAGCACGCTTACGATCGCGCGCGGGCTGAAGGCCGACGCGCTCGACGTTCAGGTGGTGTCGCTGTCGCGCAATTTCGGCAAGGAAGCCGCACTGATGGCCGGGCTCGACCATGCGCGGCGCGGCGCGGTGCTGTTCATGGACGGTGACGGCCAGCATCCGCCGACCATGGTCGAGAAACTGGTCAGCCACTGGATCGATGACGGCTACGACGTCGTCTATACGGCGAAGGCGCATCGCGACAATGAATCGTTCCTGCGGCGGCAGGCGGTGCACGGCTTCTACGCGCTGATCAATTACGGCGCGCGGCAGAAGATCCCCGAGGACGCCGGCGACTTCCGCCTGCTGTCGCCGCGCGCCGCGGCCGCGCTCAAGCAACTTCCCGAGCGCAATCGTTTCTTCAAGGGTCTTGCGAGCTGGATCGGCTTCCGCCAGATCCGCGTCGACTATGAGCCGGCGCCCCGCGCGCACGGCGTCACCACCTTCAGCCCGGGCCGTCTGGTCGGCCTCTCGATCGAAGGCCTGACCTCCTTCTCGGTGGCGCCGCTGCGCTTTGCGAGCCTGTTCGGCGTGCTGCTCGCCGTGGGCGCCTTCCTGTTCGGCCTGACTATTCTCTGGGAAGTCCTGACCACCGGCAAGCAGGTCCCCGGCTATCCTTCGCTGGTGATCGGCCTGATGACGATCGGCGGCGTGCAGCTGATCATGATCGGCATCGTCGGCGAATATATCGGCAAGATCCTGTCGGAACTGAAAGCGCGTCCGATCTATTTCGTCGCCGAACATTCCGAGAAGCGCGCGGACGGCGAAACCACCGCGAGCGCCCCTGAGCGGACCGCCGCGGAATGAACGATGCCGCGCCGCCGCGCCGTATCTGGCTGTGCGCCGATGATTACGGTATCAGCGACGGCGTCAACCGCGCCATTCGCGAACTGATCGGCCACGGCCGGCTCAATGCGACATCGGTGATGGTGGTTGGGCCGGCGATCGGCCGCGACGCCGTCGCCGCCTTGCAGGACGCCGCCGCCGCCAGCCCGCGCTGCGCCATCGGGTTGCACGCGACGCTCACCGCGCCGTTCCGTCCGCTGACGATACATTTTCGGCCTGTTGACGGCGGCATGTTTCTGCCGCTGCCGGCGATGCTGCGATCCGGCCTGTTGCGGCGGCTCGATCCCGAAATGATCCACGCCGAATTGATGGACCAGTTGGCGGCGTTTCAGGATCTGTTCGGACGTCCGCCGGATTTCGTCGACGGCCACCAGCATGCGCAACTGTTCCCGCAGGTGCGCGACGCGTTCCTGCGCGCGGTGAGGCAAGCGGCTCCCGGCGCCTGGGTTCGCCAGGGCGGACGGCTTCAGCCGCTGTCAAAACGCCTCGGCGCCCCCAAGGCGCTGCTGCTCGATGTCCTGAGCGCCCGGTTTCGCAAGCTCGCCACCAAAGCCGGCATCCCCTTCAATCCGGCCTTTGCCGGCGCCTATGATTTTTCGAAGGCGCCCGATTTCGGCATCCTGATGCAACAATTCCTGCAGGGACTGCCGGACGGCGGGCTGGTGATGTGCCATCCCGGCTTTGTCGATGAAACGCTTGTCAGTCTCGATCCCCTGACCACGCAGCGCGAAAGTGAGCACGCGTTTCTTGCCGGCGCGCAATTGCCGCCGCTGCTGGCGCTGAACAATGTTACACTGGCTTGATATTGCTCAATAAACCGGCCGGTCGTTTTGTCGCATACAGAAATTTAATCTGCGCGCCCACTACTTGCGACACAAACCCCGCCCTACATCTCCTCCGCGCTTCGAGGCACTCGACGCGATGGAGAACGCCATGACACCGCAAGAACGCCAACTGATTGACGATCTTTTCGACCGGCTTGCCAAGCTGGAGGGCGCACCGCGCGATTCCGAAGCCGCGTCCGCGATCATGCAGGGCCTGCGCAATGCGCCCAATGCCGTCTATGCGCTGGTGCAAACCACGCTGGTGCAGGACGAGGCGTTGAAGCGCGCCAACGACCGCATTCAGCAACTGGAGGGCGGACATTCGGGCGAACAGAATCAACCCGGCGGTTTCCTCGATTCGATGCGCGACGCGGTCTTCGGACAGAACCAGCCGCACGGCTCGGGGTCGCAAGGCTCGGTGCCTAACGTCCGCGCGCCTAGCGTGGGCGGCCGCCCGGTATGGAACAGCGGCGAGGTGATGCAGCAGTCCCAAGGTCCCGGACAGGGACCGGGAGGACAATATAATCAGGGCGGCTACGGTCAGCCCGCTTACGGCCAGCAGCCGGGCTACGGTCAGCCATATGGCGCGCCGCACCAGCCGGGGCTCGGCGGCGGTGGCGGATCGTTCCTCGGAACCGCGGCGGCGGCAGCCGCCGGTGTGGTCGGTGGATCGCTGCTGCTCGGCAGCATTCGTTCGATGATGGGCGGCGGCCACCAGCAGTCCTTCGGCGATACCGCCAGCGCCGGCGGCCATCGCGGCAGCATTGAAGATCGGCGGCCGGGAGGCGATCAATCCGGCAGCGATTTGGCGCGGGATGCCGGAATCAACGACATCGGCTCATCCGGAAGTTCGCGCACGGGGCTGTTCGGCAACAACAATGACAACAACAATAGCGGCGACAGTTCGCGCGCCGGATTCTTCGACAGCGCATCGAACGACGATGATCATGACGACATGGATCATGATTCCGACGGCTTCGACAGTGATGGCGGCGACAGCGATAACGTCTGAACCGATTCAGGCCTGAAAAGAAGAACGGCCGCTCGATGGAGCGGCCGTTTGATTTTATCGGCTTGAAGATTTTTAAATGACGACGACCTTGGCGCCGACGCCGACGCGGCCGTAGAGATCGATCACGTCTTCGTTGCGCATCCGGATGCATCCCGACGAGACGTTGGTGCCGATGGTCCAGGGCTCGTTGGAGCCGTGGATACGGTAGAGCGTCGAACCTAGGTACATCGCGCGCGCGCCGAGCGGATTTTGCGGACCGCCTTCCATGTGCCGCGGCAGATCGGGACGTCGCGCCAGCATTTCCGGCGGCGGCGTCCAGGCCGGCCATTCCTTCTTCGCGGAAATCGTCTTGACGCCGGACCAGGTGAAGCCGGGACGGCCGACGCCGATTCCGTAACGCAATGCCTTGCCGTCGCCCTGGACCAGGAACAGGAATTTGTTGGGCGTATCGACGACGATGGTGCCGGCGCCTTCCTTGCCGATATACTCGACGACCTGCTTGTTGTATTTCGGATCGACCGGACGTTGCGCCGGATCGACGGCTTCCTCCTGCTGCGGCTGGCGCATCGATTGCTGCGGATCCATCGGCGGCAGCGGGGCGCCCCGGCCGCCATATCCATAACCCGGCTGCTGCTGATAGGCGGGCTGCGGCTCATAGGCCGGCTGCTGCTGATAGCGTCCGCCCTGCCGCGGACCATCGCCGAACAGGAATTCGATGAAGCCGCCGCCCATTTGCGAACGCTCGGCATAGGCGGTGCGCACCGGCGCCGGCTGTGCGGGCTGATTGGCGTAGATCACGGTGGGTTCGGGGAGTGGAGAGGCGTCGATCGCAAAGGCGGAATCGGAAAAGCCAAGACACGACAAGCTGCACGACACGCTCGCAAGGAGCGCGAGAGACATTTTTCTGAACATCGACGTACTCTGTACTGTTTCGTCACTGTTGCTGCTGGCGACGCCTCGATCAGCGCCGTTGCACGTGGTCAATAAAGGGTCAAAACCACATCGGTTTGGTAAACAGAACCGGCGTTTCGATTCACCACGTCACAGGTTGCGCGTTGATTTGTCCGGTAGCGTTTATTTTGAGTGAACGCCGGGCACACATGGTTAATCGCTGGTGTGCGTCTCGCGGATGAAGCCGTCGCCTTGTGTTCCCCGCGTGAACCTCACGTTAAATCGCATCGGTCTAAAAGACATCACGGAGTGAAGGGGTGGGAATACATCATGTCGGTTAGTCGCAAACGTTTTCGTATCGAACAAGCCATTATGGGCGATGTGCCAATGACGGCGTCCGCGGTTGCCGAAGGCGGCGACATCGGCCCGATGCATCGCGAGATCATGGCCGAGCTGCGCTCGATCCGCGCGCAGATGGCCAGCGGCCCCAGCCGCGCGGCTGTGACCGAGTCCGCCGAGACGCAGGTCGCGCGCGAGGTTGCCGAAGCCCAAACGCTGCTGGAAACCTATCGCGCCCAGATCGAACAGTGCGAAAAGCTCAAGGTCGAGCTCGACCTCATTCACGACGCCATCAACCGCACCAAGCGGGAAATCGCCACCCTGCATGGCAAGAGCTTTGACGGCGGCGAAATGGCCAAGGTCAATGGCGAGCTCGGCGCCGTCGTCGGCGGCACCGAACAGGCCACGCAGCAGATTCTCGAAGCCACCGAGGCGATCGACCAGGCGGCGACCGCGCTTTCCAAGAACACCTCACCGGACCAGCAGAAGCTGCTCAGCGAGGAAATCCAGGAACGCGTCATCTCGATCTTCGAGGCTTGCAACTTCCAGGACCTCACCGGTCAGCGCATCAGCAAGGTGATGACCACGATGAAGTTCATCGAAAACCACATCAACGTGATGATGGACATCTGGGGTGGCGTCGACGCGCTCAAGGCCCACGCGACCCCGATCGTCGATACCCGTGAAGGCGATGCCAAGCTGCTCAACGGTCCGAAAATGGACGGCGACATCGGCCATGCCTCGCAGGACGACATCGACGCGCTGTTCGATTAGGTTTCATCGCGCCGGGTGGCGATACACCCGGCGACGTCATATCGAGGCAAAAGAAAACGCCGGCATCGAAGCCGGCGTTTTTTATTGCGGATGAGGTTAAGTCTTTTATCGGCTCAGGCGCGGGGCGCGCAGCGGATATAGACCATGTTGCCGTAACGGACCGAGGCATCCTTGTCGACGAAGCGGGTCACCAGCACGCGGCCATCGAACGAGACGATCTCGCGATCCTGTTCGCCCGGGGTCGGGCCGGCCGGTCCGATGTAATTCTTGCCGCTCGGGCTGCCCTTGAGGCGCAATTCCTGCGGGGTGGCCTGGTCGGCCAGATGCATGACCACGCCGCCGGAGGTGCCGGCGCTGATCACATATGGCTGCTTGCACTGTCCGCGGGCCGCGGCTTCGGTCCGGGCGCGGTCGTTGGGATTCTGGTAGGAGGCAAGGCCCCAGCGGCCGACGATCTCGTCGGACCGGATGGTGGCCGGCATTTCCGGCCCAGCCCCGGGCTCCGAAGGTTCCGGCGTCGGATTAGATGTCAGCGACGGCAGGCTCATGCTGCTGCACGCCCCCAGGAATATCGTCAGCGCCGAGGCGATCGCCAGGTTGGCAACCACGCGCGCATTATCGGACCCGATCATCGCATTCCCCCACGCAATTTTTGCCGCACCCGTCCTGCAGCCAACCGTAAAACGCCTGCCGGAGCAATGACGTCCATCAAATTACGCCGTCGCTCCGATTTGGTTTCTCAGGGAGCATCCTATATTGGCCTCACCAAGGCCTTAACCTTTTTTGGGCCTTAACGCCCCTGCTTGACAGGATCGGCGCCAAGCCATATTTCCCGGCCCATAATTAGCACTCAAATACGACGATTGCTAACGAGTTGGCCGTCCCGCCCGGGACGGTGTCGAAACCCCGGCATTATCAAGCCATTTGATGGCAACCAGACCTAAAACCAACCCTCCAAGAGGAAACCTCATGGCCAAATCCAAATTCCGCCCGCTGCATGACCGCGTCGTCGTCAAGCGCATCGACGCCGAAGAAAAGACCAAGGGCGGCATCATCATTCCCGACAGCGCCAAGGAAAAGCCCTCGCAGGGCGAAATCACCGCCGTCGGCCCGGGCGGCCGGGACGAAGCCGGCAAGCTGATCCCGATCGACCTCAAGGTCGGCGACCGCGTGCTGTTCGGCAAATGGTCGGGCACCGAGGTCAAGCTCGACGGTGAGGAACTCATCATCATGAAGGAATCCGACATCATGGGCGTGCTGGTTTAAGCACCTCATACAGCCGCTGCTCCCTTCGTCATGCCCGGGCTTGACCCGGGCATCCATCATTCTTCGAAGCGGATGGATTGCCGGGTCATAGGCGAGCTAAAGCGACGCCGCCCTTCAGACGGCTACGCCCGGCAATGACAGCAAGGAACACGGCGAGCGACCCTATCCAATTCATCAGGAGTAAATTCAAATGGCTGCCAAGGACGTAAAATTTTCCGGAGACGCGCGCGATCGCATGCTGCGCGGCGTCGATATCCTCGCCAACGCTGTGAAGGTGACGCTGGGCCCGAAGGGCCGCAATGTCCTGATAGAAAAGAGCTTCGGTGCCCCGCGCATCACCAAGGACGGCGTCACCGTCGCCAAGGAGATCGAGCTCGAGGACAAGTTCGAGAACATGGGCGCGCAGATGCTGCGCGAAGTCGCCTCCAAGACCAACGACACCGCCGGTGACGGCACCACCACCGCGACCGTGCTCGCGCAGGCAATCGTGCGCGAAGGCGCCAAGTCGGTTGCCGCCGGCATGAACCCGATGGATCTCAAGCGCGGCATCAACATCGCGGTTGCGGCCGTGGTCAAGGATATCGAGAAGCGCGCCAAGCCGGTCGCCTCCTCCGCCGAAGTCGCCCAGGTCGGCACCATCTCGGCCAATGGCGACGCCGCGATCGGCAAGATGATCGCGCAGGCGATGCAGAAGGTCGGCAATGAAGGCGTCATCACCGTCGAGGAAAACAAGTCGCTCGATACCGAAGTCGACATCGTCGAGGGCATGAAGTTCGACCGCGGCTACCTGTCGCCCTACTTCATCACCAACGCCGAAAAGATGACCGCCGAGCTCGAGGACGTCTACGTGCTGCTGCACGAGAAGAAGCTCTCCGGCCTGCAGGCGATGCTGCCGGTGCTGGAAGCCGTGGTGCAGTCCGGCCGTCCGCTTTTGATCATCGCCGAAGACGTCGAGGGCGAGGCCCTGGCCACGCTGGTCGTGAATCGTCTTCGTGGTGGACTGAAGGTCGCCGCCGTCAAGGCGCCGGGCTTCGGCGATCGCCGCAAGGCGATGATGGAAGACATCGCGATCCTGACCGGCGGTCAGCTGATTTCCGATGAGCTCGGCATGAAGCTGGAAAGCGTCACCGTCAACATGCTCGGCCGCGCCAAGAAGGTGGTGATCGACAAGGAGAACACCACCATCGTCAACGGCGCCGGCAAGAAGCCGGCGATCGAAGCCCGCGTCGGCCAGATCAAGGCGCAGATCGAGGAGACCACCTCGGACTACGACCGCGAGAAGCTGCA
>JACDAG010000639.1 GCA_013695565.1 Bradyrhizobium sp. | reverse complement strand
GTACCGAATTTTGCAGCGCTTCCTGCTCGCTTTGGGTCTGGATCGCCCCCAGCACTTCGGCCTTTTCCGAGCGCACCGAGTGCGCGTCGAATTTTGCCGGCGGCTCCATTGCGACCAGCGACATCAGTTGAAACAGATGGTTCGGCACCATGTCGCGCAACGCTCCGGTCGCGTCATAGAAACTGCCGCGATGGCCGACGCCGAGCTTTTCGTCGACGGTGATCTGGATGTGGTCGATATGGTTGCGATTCCAGATCGGTTCGAACATGCCGTTGGCAAAGCGCAGCACCAGGATGTTCTGGACGGTTTCCTTGCCGAGGTAATGATCGATCCGGTAGATCTGCTGCTCTTCAACGAGTTTCAGTAACTCGCTGTTGAGAGCCATCGCGGATTCGAGATCGGTGCCGAACGGCTTCTCCACCACGAGCCGCCGCCACGCGCCGTTTTCAACCAGCATGCCGGTTCGGCCGAGTTCGCGGCTGATCGGCAGGAACGCATTGGGCGGTGTCGCCAGGTAGAACAGACGATTTCCGCCGGTGTTCTGCGCGGCTTCCACCCTGTCGAGCTGCTCGCTCATGGCGTCGAACGAGGCGGGATCCCTGGGATCGGCCTCGATGCAGGTGACGCAGGCGAGCAAGCGCATCGCGATCGCATCGTCCACCTGCCGCGTGGCGTATTGATGCAGGCCTTTCATCAGGCTGTCGCGCAATCCGCCGCTCGTCATGCCCTTGCGGGCGATGCCGACGACGCAGAACTTGTCCGGCAGCAGACCGGCTGCCGCCAGATTATAGAGCGCAGGGATCACCAGCCGATGCGCGAGATCGCCGGTAACGCCGAAAATGACGAAGGAGCAGGGATCGGGTTTCTTCTGTGCCAGTTTGCCGACCGCCATGGGGGTTACGCCTTTGTGCCGGGCTTCTTCGGCGGTTCCTTGTGGCCGCCGAAGCCTGCGCGCATCGCAGACAAGATCTTCTCCGCGAACGTATGCTCCTTGCGCGAACGGAAGCGCGCATAGAGCGCGGCCGTCAGCACCTCGGGCGGCACGGCTTCGTCGATCGCGGCATTGACGGTCCAGCGGCCTTCGCCGGAATCCTCGACATGGCCGGAATAATTATCGAGCGTGTGGTTCTCCGCGAGCGCCGAGGAGGTGAGATCGAGCAGCCAGGATGGGATGACGCTGCCGCGTCGCCACACCTCGGCGATATCGGCGATATCCAGATCGAAACGGTGCTCGGGCGGCAACGCCTCGATGTTGGCGTTCTTGAGGATATCAAAACCCTCGGCATAGGCCTGCATCAGGCCGTACTCGATGCCGTTATGGATCATCTTGACAAAATGCCCGGCGCCGCTTGGGCCAGCATGGATATAGCCCTGCTCGATGCGGGAGTCGCGCCCGTCGCGGCCGTCGGTGCGCGGAATGTCGCCGATCCCCGGCGCCAGCGTTTTGAAGATCGGATCGAGCCGGTCGACCACCGACTTCTCGCCACCGATCATCATGCAATAGCCGCGCTCGATACCCCAGACGCCGCCGCTGGTACCGACATCGAGGTAGTGCAGGCCGCGCGCTTTCAACGCCGTGCCGCGGCGGACGTCGTCCTGCCAGAACGTATTGCCGCCATCGATGATGACATCGCCGGGCTCCATCAGCTTCGCGAGCGTGTCGATGGTGGCCTCGGTGATCTTGCCGGCCGGCAGCATCACCCAGGCAGTGCGTGGCTTTTCCAGTTTCGCCACGAAAGCTTCCAGCGTGTCGGCGCCGACCGCGCCCTCGGCGGCGAGTGCAGCAACCGCCTTGGGATCCTTGTCGTAGACCACGGCGGTGTGGCCGTTGTTCATCAGCCGCCGCACGATATTGCCGCCCATCCGGCCGAGGCCGATCATGCCAAGCTGCATTCCAATACTTCCCTTAATTAGGCGCTTCCCCTAGTTGAGCGCTTCCGTAATCGCGGCGTCGAGCGCGGCAAGCGCCGGCTTGAGGTCACCCTTAAGATGAACCCGCAGCGCGCGCCGGCCTCGTTCGGTCAGCACGTCGAAATCGCCGCGCGCCTGTGCCGCCTTGACGATGCCGAAGCTGGCCTTCTGGCCGGGCACTGGCAAGTCCTTGACGTCGTCGGCCGTGATCTGCAGGAACACGCCGCTGTCGGGGCCGCCCTTGTAGGCCTGCCCGGTCGAATGCAGGAAGCGCGGCCCGAATTCGGCGCAGGTCGCGACATGTCTGACGTCGCGCACGGCCACCCGCATCTTCTGCAGCGTGTCGATCGAGCCGGCGTCGCGCGCGATATAGGCCAGCAGCGCAAAATAATCGCCGCTGCCCGGACGCGAGAGATGCGCCTTGATCCAGGAGCCGAGCGTGCCATTGGCGCCAGCCTTGCGCAGCGCGGCCGCGTTGGCTTCATCGGTGTAGATGTCGGCCTCGGCGGTGGCGATCACCGGCTGCTCGGCCGGCAGTGCGCCAGTTTTCTCGAAGGCCGCGGTCAGTTCGCGGGTCTTGATCTTGGCCGCCTCGACGTCAGGCTGGTTGAACGGATTGATGCCGAGGACGGCACCGGCCACCGCCGTGGCCATCTCGAAGCGGAAGAATTCCTGGCCGATATGGTCGATCGATTTCATCACGATGCGCACGACGGGATGTCCTGCGGCCTCGAGCGCGGCGAGCTTGCCGTCATGCGCCGTGTCGTCTTCGCCCTCGGTGCGGATGTCGATGAAGAAGCGGTCGTTGCCATAGACAGCGGGATCGGCGAGCGGCTCGCCGTCGATCGGAATCAGGCCCTTGCCGTCCTTGCCGGTGGACTCCGCGATCAACTGCTCCGCCCAGGCGCCGAAATCGGCGATCTTCTTCGACGACGTGATCGTCACCTTGTCGCGGCCTTCGAGCCCGGCGAGGCCGAGCGCAAGTCCGAGCTGAACGCCGGGATTTTCATGCGGCGGCACATCGGCGCCGCAGGAGCGCACCATCGCCAGCGCATGCTTGATCAGGCTTTTGACGTCGATCCCAGCGGCGGCCGCCGGCACCAGTCCGAACGGCGAGAGCACCGAATAACGTCCGCCGATCGTGGGGTCGCCATGGAAAATGCGCGCAAAGCCCTGCTTGGTCGCGACCTTCTCCAGCGACGAG
>JACDAG010000621.1 GCA_013695565.1 Bradyrhizobium sp. | reverse complement strand
CACGACGAGGCGCGCGTCGTCGACGAAGCAGTCGGAATATTCGAAACCTTTAGTGTAGCGGTTGGCGATCAGGGGCTTTCCGACCTCGTCGCGCGCGAGATCGACCGAACGCGTCGGCGGCAGCAGATGGCGTCCCCCGATGTGGTCGTACAGGAACAACCCCAGCCTCAGGAGCCAGGCCGGGCGCAACCCGGAATGGTGCGGCAAAACGAAACGCAGCGGGCGGATGATGTGGGGCGCGATCTGCCAGAGGATTTCGCGCTCGATCAGCGCCTCGCGGACCAGCCGAAACTCGTAATATTCGAGATAGCGCAGCCCGCCATGCACCAGCTTGGTCGACCAGGACGACGTCCCGCTCGCCAAGTCATTCATTTCACAAAGGAAAACAGAATTACCCCGGCCCACCGCATCGCGCGCGATGCCGCAGCCGTTGATGCCGCCTCCGATGATGGCGAGGTCGAAAATCCGATCCAACTGACGCTTCCCCGGTGATCGCTTCTTCACTTCGGCGATTTCACTTTCGGATCGGAGTTAATCACAACGAAAAACGAAAGCAACCGAAAATGGAAGACTGGCCATTTTCTCTCGAAACAAGTCATCCTCGGCGATGCACCGAACTCTCAATGCACGGCGTCTGGAGCACGGGCAATGGGTAGCAGCCGCGCTCAGGGACAGGGGAGTTACCGTCCCCAGCTTGAGCCAGCCATTCGAAGAGAAAAGGCGGACAATGACGCCATCCAGCAGCCCGGACGCTTGCCTGGTCACGCGACGCTAAGCCACGAATAGGATCGCGGTTTGCAGATTCAACCCGCGGCCACCGCCTCGATTTCCAGCAGCCATGCCTCGTCGAAGATTCCGGTGATGACGACGGTGAGCGCGGTCTTGCGGTCGCCAAGCACCTCGCTGCGCACGGCGCGATTGATCGTGGTGTAACGCCGGTCGGCGAGGTAAGTGCGGTGCATGACCAGATTGTCGAGTGTCATGCCGGCGGCCTCGAGCTGCGCAACGACGTTGCTCCAGGCGAGGCGGCACTGCGCTTCAAAACACTCGGGCACCGAGCCGTCGGCCGCGACCGGAATCTGGCCGCTGACAAACAGCGTTCGCGTGTGACCGGAGACTTCCAGCGCCTGGCTGTAACCGGTCGTCGGCAGGAATGCCGCCTCAGCGTTGATGCGCCGGATTTGCATAACGGTTCTCCTCTTTTCGGAGATACCTCGTGCACTGCCGAGCTGGTCCGGCACAAACCATATTTTCTGAAGCGCAGGGCTAGATTTTCTATTGCAGGGGGCGGCGCGATTCAGCGCAGGCGCGTGACGGTCGAAGCCGCCTCCGCCACCGGCTCATCGATATCGACGGCCGGCTTGTCCATCGCCGCGACCACTTCGATGCCGCGGGTGTGGCAGATATTCGACAATCCCGCCGGCAGCGCGGCATCGGTCACGAAGGTCTGGATCTGGCTGAGATGGGCGATGCGCACCGGTGCGCTGCGCCTGAGCTTGGTCGAGTCGGCGACCAGCATGACGCTGCGCGCGTTCGCGATGATCGCCTGCGCCGCCTGCACCTCGCGATAATCGAAATCCAGCAGCGCGCCCTCCTCGTCGATCGCGGAGGCGCCGATGATGGCGTAGTCGACCTTGAACTGACCGATCAGGCTGATCGCGGTGGAGCCGATCACGGCGCCGTCGGCGCGGCGCACCGCACCTCCAGCCACGATCACCTCGATGCGCGGATGGCGATACAGCAGCATCGCGACGTTGAGGTTGTTGGTGATGACGAGCAGGTCCTCGTGCGAGGTTAGCGCGCTCGCGACTTCTTCGGTGGTGGTGCCGATGTTGATGAACAGCGAGCAGCCGTTCGGAATCCGCGCGGCGGCGGCGATGCCGATCGCCCGCTTCTCCTCGGCGGCGACGAAGCGGCGCGCTTCATAGGCGAGGTTCTCGACGCCGGAGGCGATGATGGCGCCGCCATGAATCCGCGTCAGCGAGCGCTGGTCGCAGAGATCGTTGAGGTCCTTGCGAATGGTTTGCGCCGAAACCTCGAAACGCCTGGCGAGATCTTCCACCATCACCCGGCCAAAGGCGCGGGCGATGTTGAGAATCTCGGTCTGGCGGTTGGACAGTCCGGCCACGGCAGCACCCTGGGATGAAAGCGTCCGCATGGTGCGGCGGTTTGGGGCTCCGGTCAACGAGGCAGATGCACGTCAGAGTCCCAAAGCAATTATGGTTAAGTCGAACCGGCCGCGATTGCGATGGGGGATTGCAAGGCGCTCCACGGCTGAATAGGTAGTTTTACGAACGCGACAAGAATCATGAGCCCCTGGACAGAAAGGCGGGCTGACCATGGATGGACTGCTCTGGGTCATCATCATCATCATGTCGTCCGTCGTCGCAGTCGTTCTGGGAATGAGCGCCGCGCGGGAAATGCAGCCGCACATTCCGCCCCAGTTCAGCGATCCACTGATGTCCCGGTACGCCTTCGGCGTGCTCATTTTCGAACCCCGAATTCCCCTGGAGATCCAGTTCAAGGCGCTCTGCTCGGGCATCGGCATGTGTGTTGCGCTTGGATGCGGTACTGTCCTGGCGTTACTCAAGTCGGACAAGGGAGCATTTGTGGCGCTCTTCGCTTTCGCCGCGGCCATCTACGGTTTGATAGTTGCGGTCCGAAAATATCGTGCCAACCGCAGGATTACACCCAAGGATGCGCCTAGGCTGTAAATCGGCCTTGATGGTGCGGGCATTCCCGGCCGCTGATTTGCTCCTCGCTTGCCTATCTCACTTCTTCGGTCCGGCCACCGCCAGAACCGCGGTCCATTTCTCGATATCGGCGCGGATGAAGTCGGCAAACTCCGTTGGCGTACCCCCGACCGGATCGGTGCCCTGTTGTTTCAGCGCGGTGCGAACCGCCTCGCTCTTCAACGCCTCGTTCGCGGCAGCGGACAGCTTTTCGATGATCGCGGGCGGCGTTGTCGCCGGCGCGAGAAGGCCGATCCAGATTCCGGCGTCATAGCCGTTCATTCCGGCCTCCGCGAGCGTCGGAACGTCGGGTATGATCAAGGCACGCTTTGACTGCGCGACGGCAAAAGCCTTGAGCTTGCCTGCTTCCACATGCGGCGCGAGGGTTGCCGCCACATTGAACATCAGCGTGATGCGGCCCGACAGCAGATCCGAGACGGCCTGATTGCTGCCGCCCTGATACGGCACCGACACGATCTGCGTGCCTGCCTTGGCGTTGAACAACTCGGCCGCCATGTAGCTCGCCGTGGCATAGCCGGAGGAGCCGAACGTCAGGGTGTCGGGCTTGCTCTTGGCCAGCGCGATCAACTCCTGGAGATTATTGGCCGGCACCGAGGGATGCGCCACCAGCACGTTCGGAACCGTGCCCAGCAGAACGATCGGCGCCAGATCGCGTCCGAGATTGAAGTTCGATTTTGTCTCTGCCGGATTGAGCGTATTGGCGATCGTCGCCATGAAAAGCGTGTGGCCATCGGCGGGCGCGCGCGCCACGGTTTCCGCCGCGATCATGCTGCTGTTGCCCGGGCGATTCTCGACCACGATCGGCTGGCCGAGACCGCCCTCCATCTGCTTGCCGACCAGCCGGGCGAGAATATCCGCGGCGGAGCCCGGCCCGAATCCAATCAAAATCCTGATCGGCTGTGCCGGATAGGTTTGCGCCAGCGCCGAGACCACACCGGCGATCGAAGCCATCGCAACGCCGGCGCAAAGTGCTGCAATCCTCAGATGGCTGCTGATCATGCTCCCCCCGACGCTTATTCTTCGTGCCGTGTTTCGAACCGGCTTGATTGACGCGTGGTCGACTGCAAGCCACTCTAAAGCGTTTTCCAGCGAAGTGGGTACCGGTTCGCGTCAAGAAAACGCGTCAAACCAAGAATCGAGAGGCCCGTTCCGATTCCATCGGAACGGATAAGGCTCTAGCGTGGCCGCAGCGAGAAGGAAGCCAGGATGCAGTCAGACCCGCAACGCCGTGCCCGCGGCGCCGAAAAACTCGATGAAATTCTGGGGCAAACACCGGACCAGGTGGACAAATCCCTGGGCGACCTGGCACCCCAGCTCGCAACCTATGTGCTCGAGACGATCTATGGGGAAGTCTACCAAAGCGAAGTGCTCGACTCCCGCACACGCCAGATCGTCACGGTGGCGGCGCTGGCGACGCAGGGAAACGCGGCGCCGCAATTGCGAACCCATATCGGTGGCGCCATGCGATGCGGCGTCACGCGGGAGGAGTTGGTCGAGATCATGATGCAGCTCGTGCCCTATGTCGGCGTCGCCGCCGCCATCAATGGCGTCGCCGCCTGCCGGGAAGTCTTTGCGGCTGCCGACAAGAAGTAGATTGGCCTGCGAGGCGAATTGCAGCCGCCGCTTGCGCAAAATCCGACGCGCATGACGGGACATGGTTAATAATCTCTAAAAAACAGCTGAATTGGCGTGGATTTCATATGCCCGTAGCACTGCATATTTCGCATTGCACCGGTGCTATTTTGCCGTTCTTAACGTTTTTGCGACTACGCTGCCCTTGCTGGCTCGGCAAACGGTATCTCTTCGCCCGGCCAGATATCGGAAAATCGCTGCGATGCGGGTCGATCGAATCTGGGAATTCCTCCAGCGGTTGAGCCCGCTGACGCGTAGCTGCCTGCTCACCGAGTTGGAGCGGCTGGAGATGTGCGGCGTCGACATGCCGGGCACCGCTGAACTGCAGGCCAGGCTGCGGGCCGAACTGCGCCCCGACGGCCCGAACGAGACCCCAACACCATCCAAGTATTTCTTCGCGCCGCTGGAGCCGCTGCTCGTCGCCGGCGCGCCGGAGCATGCCAATACAGGCCGGATTTCGCAGAGTTCACTGACGCCGATCTGGGAATGGGTCAACCGCGACCTGCTGCCGATCATGGCGCGCGACTACGAAGGCCAGATGAAGGGGCTGATCGCGACCAACAAGGCGAAAGATGCGCAGCAGGCGGCGGCGGCTTTCCAGACCAAGGTCGCCAAATCGCTGGAAGGCAATCTGGCTTCGTCCGACGGCGCGGAGCGGGCACGCGCCAGGCTTGCGGCCTACACGGCTTCCCCGTCGGTCTATAGCGACCTGGTCAAGATCATGGGCGCGTTGCGCGCGCGCGAGGCGCTGGCGGTATTCAGCAAGGCGCTGCCGGAAAAGGCGATCGTGAAATTCGACGATTCGCAGGTCGACAAGATTACCAAGCTGCTGGATGCATTTCGGAAAAAGGACCCAGGCGCGGTGCCCTTTGCGCTGGCGCTGGTCGCAGGACGTCTCCGGGCACCGCGCGAGTTGATCCGTCTTGCCACCAAGCCCGCGCGCAGCCGGCGCGCCGGCGATGTTGCCGCGACGCCCTATGCGATATCCGTCTCGATGGTGCTGGACCAGATCGACGACAAACGCATCTCCTTGCGCGTTGCCCTGAAGAAAAACCGCGTCGTCGACGCGCGCGATATCCTGGCCGACATCGACAACGACGAATCCGCGATCCAGGCCGCCATCCGCGACCTTGCGGCGTCGGAATGGGGTGCGCGGCTGCGTAACATCAGGACCGCGATCGTGGCCGATGTGGAGACCGAAGTAAGCCGGTTTCCCGATGAAGTCGGCCACATCCTGCAACTGCGCAACGGGCACGGCAATGGTTTGCTGTCCGGCCTGGTCGGGAAGGGCCGCGACGCGATCAGCGATAGCGCCGCTTTCTGCAAGCGGTTGATCGGTCAGGCC
>JACDAG010000576.1 GCA_013695565.1 Bradyrhizobium sp. | reverse complement strand
GTACCCCCTCACCCGGATCGCATCTGCGATGCGATCCGACCTCTCCCCGCAAGCGGGGCGAGGTGAAGGTTATACCGGCGCCGGGAATGCCTACTCGATCTTGATCCCGGCTTCCTCGATCACCTTGCGCCAGCGCGCCTCCTCGACGCTGAAATAGCGGTCGAGCGCCTCGGGCGGCTCGGCCACCATCACGAGGCCTTCATTGACGCCGAGCTTTTTGAAGGGCTCGGACTGCACGGCTTTCGCGGTTGACTTGTTGAGGCGGTCGATGATGTCGGGCGGCGTTTTGGCCGGTGCGTACAATCCATACCAGGCTTCGGCGGCGTAGCCGGGAACGCCGGCTTCAGACACCGTCGGCAGCTGCGGAAACGCCGGCGATCGTTCTGCCGACGTCACCGCGATCGCGCGCAACTGGCCGGCGGCAACCAATGATGCGGCGCTGGCGACGGTGGTGAAGATCACCTGGATCTGCCCGCCGAGCAGATCGGTGATCGCGGGCGCGGCGCCCTTGTAGGGCACTGTGGTCAGATTGACCTTGGCCATATGCTTGAACAATTCGCCCGCCAGGTGCGCCGAGGTGCCGGTGCCATAGGTGCCATACGACAATTTATCCGGCTCGGCCTTGGCGGCCGCGATCAGATCGCCGATCGATTTGATCGGGGATGCCGTGTTGACCACGACGAGGTTGAAGGACCGCGCGATCAGCGCCACCGCCGCAAAATCCTTGTGCGCGTCGTAAGGCAGTTTCGCGTTCAGGCTGGGATTGACCGCGTTGGCGAAGGTCCCCATCAGCAGCGTGTAACCATCCGGCGCGCTGGTCGCGACCGACTGCGTGCCGATGATGGTGCCCGCCCCCGGCTTGTTCTCGATGATGACGGAGGCGCCGAGATCCTTTGCCATCTCCTGCGCCAGCGTCCGCGCCACCACGTCGGTGCCGCCGCCGGGCGCGAACGGCACCACGATCCTGATGATCCGCTCGGGATAGGCCGCGAAGGCGGGCATGCTTGCAAGCACGATGGATGCGGCGAACGCGAACAGGGTTACGAAATTCACCGCGGTGCGTCGAATTTGCATGCTCAAGCCCCGGTAACGACGTCGACAGCTAGACAGCCGTCGCTTTGGCGAACTCGACATAGATTTCGCGCAGGCGATTGGTCATCGGGCCGGGCTTGCCATTGGCCACCGTCTTGCCGTCGATGCTTACCACCGCCTGCACAAACACGGTGGCGCTGGTGATGAAGGCTTCCTTGGCGGCCAGCGCCTCTTCCACCGTGAACGCCCGCTCCTCGATCCGGAGCTGGCGTTCTTCGGCGAGCTTGACCACCGCCTTGCGGGTGCAGCCCGGCAGGATCTCACTGCCGTTCTGCCGCGTCACCAGCACATCGTCCTGCGTCAGGATGAAGGCCGAGGACGAGCCGCCTTCGGTCACCTTGCCGTCCTCGATCATCCAGGCCTCGCCGGCGCCGGCCACCGCCGCGGCCTGTTTGGCGAGCACCTGCGCCAGCAGCGCCACGCTCTTGATGTCGCGGCGGGTCCAGCGCAGATCAGGCACCGTGATCACGGCGATGCCGGTCTTGGCCGACGGCGCGTTGATGATGTCCTTGACCGAGGTGAACATGACCAGCGTCGGCTTGACGTCCTTGGGAAACGCAAAGTCGCGGCCGGTGTCGGCACCGCGCGTCACTTCCAGATAGACCATGCCGTTGACGAGATTGTTGCGCGTCACCAGTTCCTTCTGAATTTCCTCGATCCGCGCAACGGTCTCCGGCAGTGCCAGTTCGATCTCGCCGACCGAACGCTCCAGCCGCGCCAGATGCGAGGCGTTGTCGATCAATTTGCCGTCGAGCACAGCGGCCACCTCGTAAATCCCGTCGGCAAACAGGAAACCGCGGTCGAGAATCGAGACCTTGGCGTCAGCCATGGGCACGAATGAACCGTTGACGTAGGCGATCTGTTCCAAGCGAAGTCTCCTGATGGCGCGATGTGATAGCGGCGGACAATATACGAGGAATCCTTACCGCCGGATCGATGATTTTGGAATACCAAGTGCGAAATTGCACCTTTTCGTCATTGCGAGGAGCGCAGCGACGAAGCAATCCAGAGTCCCGCCCACGACTCTGGATTGCTTCGCTTCGCTCGCAATGACGGGACGGACAGCGAGGGCTTAATGCGACAATATCTTCGACAAAAACTTCTGCGCGCGGTCGCTGCGCGGGCTGCCGAAGAAGTCGGTCCTCAGCGCATCCTCGACGATCTCGCCCTGGTCCATGAAGATCACGCGATGCGCGACCTTGCTGGCAAAACCCATTTCATGAGTCACGACCATCATGGTCATGCCTTCGCGGGCGAGATCGACCATCACGTCCAGCACTTCACTGATCATCTCGGGATCGAGCGCCGAAGTCGGCTCGTCGAACAGCATCGCGATCGGATCCATCGCCAGCGCACGCGCAATCGCCACGCGCTGCTGCTGTCCGCCGGACAGTTCGGCGGGGTATTTGTTGGCATGGACCTTCAGTCCGACCCGGTCGAGCAGTTTTGCGGCCTTGGCCATCGCTTCGTCATGCGAGCGGCCCAGCACCTTTTCCTGCGCCAGGCACAAATTCTCGATGATGCGCAGATGCGGGAATAATTCGAAATGCTGGAACACCATGCCGACGCGGGCGCGCAGCTTCGGCAGGTCGGTCTTGGGATCGTTGACCTTGATGCCGTCGAGGATGATCTCGCCTTCCTGGATCGGCTCCAGCGCGTTGACGCATTTGATCAGCGTCGATTTTCCCGAACCCGAAGGACCGCACACCACCACCACTTCGCCCTTGGCGACCTTGGTCGTGCAATCCTTCAGCGCCTGGAAGCTCGGCCCGTACCATTTGTTGACGTGATTGATTTCGATCATGCGTGCTTCCCTAACGAACAATGCTGATACGCGCCTGCAGGCGCCGGACGCCATAGGACGCGAAACAGGAAATCGCGAAATAGACGATCGCGGCGAACAAATACATTTCGACCAGCCGCCCGTCGCGCTGCGCCACCTTGCTGGCGGCGCCGAGGAAGTCCGGGATCGAGAGCACATAGACCAGCGACGTATCCTGGAACAGCACGATGGTCTGCGTCAGCAATACCGGCAGCATGTTCCGGAACGCCTGCGGCAGCACGATATAGCGCATGGACTGGCTATAGGTCATGCCGAGCGCGCTGGCCGCGGCAGGCTGCCCTTTCGAGATCGACTGAATGCCGGCGCGCATGATCTCGGAGAAATAGGCGGCCTCGAACAGGATGAAGGTGACGAGACAGGACGTAAACGCGCCGACCCGAACCGGCCGCGACGCGCCGGTCAGCCACTGCCCGATATAGGGCACCAGGAAGTAGAACCAGAAGATCACAAGCACCAGCGGCAGCGACCGCATCAGGTCGACATAGAGGCCGGCGATGCGACCCAGCAGTTTGTAGCCGGAGAGCCGCATCAGCGCGATCATCGTGCCGAAGATCAATCCGCCGAGCGCGCCGAGCGCCGTCAGCGTCAGCGTGAACGTCATGCCGTCGAGGAACAAATATCCAAAGGAGCGGCGGATGACGTCGAAATCGAAATTGGCGAACATGGCCCTATTTCCCCGTTATATAGCCGGGGACCGCCACCGCGCGCTCCAGGAAGCGCATGCCGATGACAACCACGATGTTGATCAGGAGGTACAACAGGGTTGCACCGGTGAAGGCCTCGAACACCTGAAACGAGAATTCCTGCATCGCCCGGGCCTGGCCGGTGAGTTCAATCAGGCCGATGGTGATGGCGACCGAGGTATTCTTGATGGTGGAGAGGAATTCCGACGTCAGCGGCGGCAGCACGATGCGAAACGCCATCGGCAGCAGCACGTAGCGATAGCTCTGCGACGTCGTCAGGCCGAGCGCCGTGGCGGCCTGCATCTGCCCGCGCGGCAACGAGCCGATACCCGCCGCCAATTGCACGGCCACGCGTGCCGACATGAACAGCCCGATCCCGATCGCCGCCGTATAGAACGGCGCGTTCGACATCTGCTTCATCCACAATCCCGCCGACCGCGGCAGCAATTCCGGCAGCACGAAGAACCAAAGGAACAACTGCACCAATAGCGGCATGTTGCGGAAGAATTCGACATAGGCAAAGGCGATCCGGTTCGCCGTCTTCGACGGCAACGAACGAAACACGCCGATGATCGAGCCGGTGACCAGCGCAATGATCCAGGCCACGAGCGCGGTCTCGATGGTCAGGACCAGGCCGGAGAGCAGCATATCGAGATAGGTGCCGGTCCCGTTCGGGGCCGGCTCGAAGAAGATGCGCCAGTTCCAGTTATAGTTCACTTACGTTTTCCGTTCGCCCGAGCTACGCCGTCGTTGGACTCACATCGCCTTGTAGGAATCCGGGTCCGGGGAATCGGAGGGGTTGGCAAATTCATGCTTCAGCTCCGCGCCGATCGGGGTGTTGAGATTGAGTCCCTTGGGCGGGATCTTCTGCATGAACCATTTGTCGTACAGTTTCTGGCCGTCGGCACTCCTGTAGAGCGCCGAGGTAGCGGCATCGACCACCTTCTTGAAGGCCGGATCGTCCTTGCGCATCATGATCCCGTAGGGTTCGGGCTTCGAGAACGCATCCTTGGAGATCACGTAGGCGCCGGGATCCTTCGATCCGGCGACGAAACTCGCCAGCAGGATATCATCGAGCACGGCGGCAACCGCGCGATCGGTCTCGACCATCAGGAAGGATTCGGCGTGCTCCTTGGCCGGGATGATGTTGATGCCGAGGTTGCGGGCGGCATTGGCCTCGGTGAGCTGCTTGATGTTGGTGGTGCCTGAGCTCGAGGCCACCGACTTGCCCTTGAGGTCGTCGATCATGTCCAACTTGTTGGCCTTCTTCGAGACGAAGCGGGTCGCGGTCAGGAAATGGGTGTTGGTGAACGCCACCTGCTTCAGGCGCTCGGGATTGTTGGTGGTCGAGCCGCATTCGAGATCGATGGTGCCGTTGGCCAGCAAGGGAATGCGGGTCGACGATGTCACCGGAGTGAATTCGACCTGGAGCTTGTCGAGCTTGAGCTCCGACTTCACGCCGTCGACGATGACGCGGCAGATGTCGATCGCAAAGCCGATCGGCTTCTGGTTGTCGTCCAGATAGGAAAACGGAATCGACGAGTCGCGGTAACCGACCGTGATGGTGCCTGACTCCTTGACCTTCTTCAGCGTCCCGGTGAGTTCCTGGGCGCTCGCCTGCGTGGCAAAGACAGCGGCGGCGACCGCAAGGCTCATCATACGCAGACTTTCCATTCGTCTCTCCTCACTTGAACAACCGCAATCATGCATGAATCGGACCGGTTCGGCCGTACCCACTTTTCGGGATCATGCACCCTCAACCCATGCAATGGCCGGGCCATTGCATGGGAGAGGAAGCCCTTATCTACCGGAAGACCCCTATTTGTAGTGATCAGGATCCGGCGAATCCGACGGCTTGGCGAACTGGTTCTTCTGCTCCGGGCTCATCGGCGAGTTGAGGTTCAGGCCCTTCGGCGGGATCTTCTGGGTAAACCATTTGTCGTAGATCTTGGCGCCCTCACCGCCCGTATAGAGCGCTGATGTGGC
The DNA here is from genome assembly GCA_013695565.1 of Bradyrhizobium sp. GTDB lineage: Bacteria > Pseudomonadota > Alphaproteobacteria > Rhizobiales > Xanthobacteraceae > Bradyrhizobium. Next base: position 4,079 of record JACDAG010000576.1, on the reverse strand, counting down.
GGCATCGACGACCTTCTTGAAGGCCGGGTCGTCCTTGCGCAGCATGATGCCATAGGGCTCCGGCTTGGAGAACGCGTCCTTGGAGATCACATAATCATCCGGCGCCTTCGAACCGGCAACGAGGCTCGCCAGCAGGATGTCGTCCATCACGAAAGCTACCGCGCGGTCGGTCTCCACCATCAGGAAGGCTTCGGCGTGATCCTTGGCCGGAATGATGTTGGCGCCGAGCTTTTTCTCCGCATTGGCTTCGGTCAGCTGCTTGATGTTGGTGGTGCCGGAGGTCGAGACCACCGCCTTGCCCTTGAGGTCGTCGATCGAGTTGATCTTGCTCGACTTCTTGGTGACGTAGCGGCTGGCGGTCAGGAAGTGGGTGTTGGTGTAGGCGATCTGCTTCTGGCGCTCGACGTTGTTGGTGGTCGAGCCGCATTCGAGATCGATGGTGCCGTTGGCCAGCAACGGGATGCGGGTCGCTGACGTCACTGGATTGAGCTTGACCTCGAGCTTGTCGAGCTTGAGCTCCTTCTTCACGGCATCGACGATCTTGCTGCAGATGTCCATGGCGTAGCCGATCGGCTTCTGGTTGTCGTCGAGATAGGAGAAGGGAATCGACGAATCCCGGAAGCCGAGCGTGATGGCGCCGGTATCCTTGATGTTCTTCAGCGTCCCGGTGAGTTCCTGCGCCATCGCCGGCGTGGCGGACAACGCGGCCACAAGCGCGTAGCCGATCATGTATTTGGATTTCATACCTTCACTCCTTGTTTGGATTGCATCGATTGCTTGAGAATTTCGCCGAGCACCGGCGAAATGTAGCGGCGAAACTGTTCGGGGTTTTCGCTCATCGGAAAATGACCAAGCTGCTCCATAATCGTAACACTGGCGCCCCCGATGGCGGCAGCGGTCCGTTTCGTATCTTCCGGCGTGCAGGAGAAATCATACTCGCCCGTCAGCAGAAACAGCGGGCATACTTTAGTATCGATCGTCTCCACCCGGCCGCGCAAGTCGCCATCGACCCGATAAAAATAAAGATCGCCCTTGAAAACTCCCGGACCGCCCTGCTTGTAGCCCCATAGCGTCTCGGATCGCGACGCTTGCGGGCTCTGGGGGGCAATCAGGCCCGATACCAGCGCGGCACAGACTTCGCCGCCATGGACGTCGGGACGGTTGAGCCATGTGGTGTCATACCACGGCGCCTGAAAATCGGCGGCCTCCAGGCCAATCAGCGCGCGGAATTCGGCGGCGTGATCGATCGCGAGGTTGAGCACGATGCGGCCGCCGATCGAGCAGCCCATCACCACGGGTTTGTCGAACTTCAGCGCCTTGCAGAAGGCGCGGATGGTTTCGGTGTAACGCGCGGTGGTGAGCTGGTATTCCTCGCCGGTCCAGTCCGCCGGCGGATTGGATTTGCCGTGCCAGGGCATGTCGAAGGCGATGATGCGGAAGTTCTTTGCAAATTCCTCGTCGGCGAGCAGATGCCGCCATTGCCGCGCATCGGAGCCCGCGGTATGCAGACACACCAGCGGGATACCGGTGCCGTTTTCCTCGAAATAAATCCGATTCATCTCGCCGCCAATGTCGACATGGACATAGCGGCCGACCATCGGCTCTATAGTGCCGCTCATGACACCGTCACCGCGAATTGCTGCCGCGGCAGTGCCAGCACTTCCTTGAAATACTGCAGATGAGCCATGAAGGGGTGCAGGTCGCCTTCGAGGAATGCCTCGCCTCGCTTGGTCAACGCGAGCAGATCGTGCCAGCCCGGCCGCGGCTCGGATTGCCAGTACGCCGCCCAGGCTGCAGGCGAGGCGCGATAGGCAAACCGCCACGACCGCATCAACACCGGCGCCGGCGTCAGGTCCACGATACGGCCGGTACGGATCGAGGCGTGAAAGGGATGGCCGATCGGCCCGAGCAGACACTCGCAGTCCAGGAACCGGCCGCGAGCGATCAACGCCGGCGTCTGTTCGAGAAACGCAGGGATGGCGGCGAATGCCTTGATAACCGCGACGTCGGTTGCGTTGGAAGCTGAACTCATGCGCTCCAGGCAGGATTCCCTGCAATACCCACATTGGCAAAACTGAACGGAACCAGCCCGTCCGACCAAAGCCCATGATGGCCTGAAAGCCCGGGCCTTCGCAAGACACCGCGACCTTTAGCTTACCTTGATTGTTGGCCTAGAACAGTTGAACACGGCTCGCGCGATCGCTCATGCGGCCTACCGGAAATGCGCCTCCTGGCCTGCTCCGCGCGCCCCCGCGGCCGATCAAATTCCGTCTCTCGGGATGCGGTAGCAGACCAATTGTCGCAGATGTCAATTCCAGCCAATTGCTGAGCCCATTGCGTACGTTAGCGCGGTCAACCCGCTTTTCTTCTGCTGCGTTTTCAGCGAAGAATGCCGCTATCAAAGCAACAACAAGGTCTCGCTGCCAACGGGGCCGCAAGGGAGAGTCCTGAGATGTCCAGCCGCAACCGTTTGATGTTCGCTGTCGCCGCCGTCGGCATGGTGATTTCCGCCGCCGCCGGCGCGCAGGAATATCCCACCAAGCCGATCACCCTGATCGTGCCGTGGCCGGCCGGCGGATCGACCGACCTCACGATGCGCGCCATCGCCGAAAGCGCATCGAAGATTCTCGGCCAGCCGATCGCGATCGACAACAAGGCCGGCGGCGGCGGCACCGTCGGCCCGGCAACCATGGCGGCGGCCGCCAAGCCCGACGGCTACACCATCGCGCAACTGCCGATCACCGTGTTTCGCCTGCCCCTGATGCAGGAAGTCTCGTGGGATCCGTCCAAGGATTTCTCCTACATCATCCATCTCACCGGCTACACCTTTGGCGTCACCACCAATTCGGAATCGCAGTTCAAGAGCTGGAAGGATGTCGTCGACTTCGCCAAGGCCAATCCAGGCAAGGTAACCTATGCGACCCCCGGCACCGGCACGTCGCTGCATATCGGCATGGAGCAGATTGCAGCCATCGCCGGCATCAAGCTGACGCAGGTGCCGTTCAAGGGCGGCGCGGAAACCAACGCGGCGGTGCTCGGCCAGCATACCATGCTGCAGGCGGATTCGACGGGATGGCGACCGCTGGTCGACGCCGGCAAGCTGCGGCTGTTGATGGTATGGACCTCGGTGCGCTCGCCTAATTTCCCCGACGTGCCGACGCTGAAGGAACTCGGCTATCCCTTGGTCTATGACTCGCCGTTCGGCATCGGCGGGCCGAAGGGCATGGACCCGAAGATCGTCGCCAAGCTGCACGACGCCTTCAAGAAGGCCATCGATGATCCGGCCGTGATCGCAACCCTCGCCAAATACGACATGGTGCCGAACTACAAGAACACCGAGGATTACAAGAAATTCGTCGTCGAGGTCACCGAGTCCGAACGCAAGGTGATCGAGACGCTCGGGCTGGCGAAGAAGTGAGTTAAAATAGGGTAGGGGTCACCACCAGCGCTGGCGTCATCCTGAGGTGCGCGCCCTTGCGCGCCTCGAAGGATGGACACGGGCACCGTCGCCCTTCGAGGGCTACGCTGCGCTTCGCCACCTCAGGGTGACGATACGCACATCTGAAAGCATAACCGATGAGCAATGACAGCAACGTCAAATTCCGCCTCAACAATTCCGAATTGTGGGGCGGGCTGATCGGGCTCGGGCTCGGGCTTTTCGTGATCCGCTCCGGGCTCAAGCTGAAGCTTGGCACCATCAACGATCCCGGCTCCGGCTACGTGCTGTTCTATACCGGCATCCTGATGTGCCTGTTTGCGGCGTCGATCATCATAGCCTCGCTCACCGAGGGCGGGCCGACCTTCGGTTCGCGCTGGGAAAACGCGCGCTGGACCAAGCCGCTGCTGGTCATCGCCTGCCTCATTGTGTTCGCCTTCTCGCTCGATACGTTCGGCTTCCTGCTGTCGTCGATCCCTTTGATGGTGCTGCTGCTGCGCGTGATCGACCCGGTGCGGTGGTCGCTCACGATCCCGATCGCTTTCGCCGCTCCGCTCGGCATGTGGTGGGTCCTCAAGCGCCTCCTGTTGATCCAGTTGCCTTCGGGCATCTTCGAAATCGGTTGACCGCACCATGGATACGC
>JACDAG010000556.1 GCA_013695565.1 Bradyrhizobium sp. | reverse complement strand
GCCGGGCTCGTTGTGATCGTGGAAGATGCCGGTGTTTTCGTTGGCAGGCTGCGCCAGTCTTGCCGCGAGATCTGTGTCCTCGCGCAGCGAAGGTTCGACGAAGAACTCGCTCACCGGCGGCAACTTCGCGACCAACGCATACAGCGCCTCCTGCGCGCGCGGCGAATAGCGCAGCGCCCGAAACACGCTGACGAGATCGCCATTGCCGTTCTGGACTTCGCGCAGGCCGTCGAAGGCGGCGAGCGCCGCATCGCTGGCAGTCTCGAGCGCGCCTCTGATGCCGTCGAATTCTTCCGGCCATTGCGCAAGCCGCGGCCGGGCCGCGCGCAGCGCCTCGTCCGGCGCGCCGGCCTCCTCCATCACGCGGCCGAAATCCGGCGGATTCAGATAGCGTGCGACGAAGCCGAGCGCTTCGAGAGATTGCAAGAGCGGTGGCAGCACGGCCACGATGTCGTCCACCACCGCTTCGCTCATCGCGCGTTCCCGGTCTAATGAAGCCTTCTCAGTGCATCCTTGGCGCCTTCAGCAGCTTGGCGCGATCGACCGAGGTCAGAACCACGTCGAAGGTGACGCCCTCATGATAGACCGTGAGCGGCACATCGACGCCGGCGGGGCCGAGCGACCAGAGTTTGCGGTAGAAACCGGTCTGGCTGGTGACCTTGTCGCCATTGACGGCGAGGATGACGTCGCCGGTCTTGATTTCGGCGCGTGCCGCCGGACTCTTGCCGGCGATGCCGACCACCACGACGCGGTGGTCGATCTCGGTCGACAGAATCCCGAGCCACGGCCGCGCCGGCTTGTTGACGCGGCCGAACTTGCGCAGATCGTCGAGCACCGGCTTCAACAGGTCGATCGGCACAACCATGTTGACGTGCTCGGCCTTGCCCTCGCGCTCGCGTTCGAGCTGCAGCGAACCGATCCCGATCAGCTCGCCGCGGCCGGAGATCAGCCCGGCGCCGCCCCAGTTCGGATGCGCGGGGTGGGTGAAGATCGCCTCGTCCAGCAGATATTCCCAATAGCCGGCGAATTCCTGCTTGGCCGCGATATGGCTCGCGACCGATCGCGTGCGCCCGCCGGCGCCGCCGAGAACGACGCAGTCGCCGATCTTGGTGCCGGCAGAAGAACCGAGCGGCAGCGGCTTGATGTCGAGCCGTCCGAGCACCTGCACCAGGCCGAAGCCGGATTCGGAATCGAAGCCGAGCGGATGGCCGGGCATCACGCGGCCGTCGCCGAGGTGCAGCCAGATGGTTTCGGCTTCGGTGATGAGATAGCCGATGGTCAGTACCAGGCCGTCATCGATCAGTACGCCATTGCCGGCGCGCTCGGTGCCGAGCGTTTCCGCGCTGAACGCATCGCTCGGGATGATCGAATGCAGCCCGACCACCGATGCCAGCGCGCGGTCGAGGTCGAAACCGTAATCGCCCGGGCGCGGCTGGTTGGCCGGCGGCACTTTCCATTCGGTCATAGCGGGCATCGAGAAACTCCTGGCCTTAACTCCTGGCCTGCCGGTCGGGAACCCCAGTAAATCCGAGCTTTCGCCGGCAGGGAAGATGAAATCGGCAACGCGCGAGAACAGCCGCCGGCTGCAAATATGTGGTTTCGATTTCGATTCCCGCAAGGTGAAGCGAACCCACGGGAATTCGCAAGCTCGCGGCCGTGTTCCCGATCACGGGGTGGCCCCTCTGCTCCGGGATTCCAACCTATAAGGCCCCGGTTGGCTGGCAGCTTTCGTGTTACAAGCGTATCTTTTAGAGGTGTTGGAAGAAACAGCCATGAGCGGCGACAAGAATTTCGATCGGTCAACCCTGGAGCATGCACTGGCTGAACTCGGCCGGAGAGCATTTGCAGCCGGCCGAACCGTCGAAATCGTGGTTTATGGCGGATCGGCGCTCCTGCTCACCCTGAACAGGCAGATCAATACCGGCGACGTCGATGCGGTATTCGAAGGAAACAAGGATTTCATCAAGAAGTTGGCGGCGGATATCGCCGAGGAATTCGGCTGGGACGAAAACTGGTTGAACGATGGTGTGAAAGGATGGCTCAGCAGCAGAGACGCCGACCCTGATGTGAAAGCCTTGTTCAAGACCTATCCGGCGGAGGATCAGCCGGGCCTGCGTGTATACACGGCCAAACCCGAATATTTATTTGCCATGAAATGCCGGGCGATGCGCGTCGGGGGCATTGAAACGAATTCGGATATCGACGACATCAAGCTGCTCGCTCGCGCAATAGGGCTCAAGAACAGCGAGGCGGCCCTGACGCTGGTCGAAAAATTTTACCCGCAGAACATGCTTCAGCCCAAAACCCGGCTGGGTCTCGAGGAGATTTTTTCGAACCTGGATATCGACCGGGGCGATGATGAGGCCGCTCCTTCGCGGAGCCCGCCATGAATCTGTTCAGGAGAAAACCAGGATCGTTGGGAGAGGTGGTCCGACGCGTCAAGGTCGGCGAACAGAAGTTCGACCCGTCGCTTCGGGAGTTCCTCGATTCGTTTTATGCGAACGCGGACTCGCGCCAGCGTGCGATCGAAGAACGGCCGGCTTCCATCGATGCCGTGCATGACGCCTATGTGGCGGCAGTCGCAGAGCATCTTGCGCGTGCTTACGGGTTGCGGATACCGGAGTGGAGTGAGGACCATGGTAACGGGCTTCGTGAACCGTTCTTCGCTGGCGGTCTGCAATCTCTCAAGGGGATATTGACTGCCGAGAGCCCGACGGCCTTTCGGCGGCGTCTGCTGTTCGTAAGCAAGGATGCCTTATCGAGGCCGAGAATGTAGGTGATCCCGGCCCTTTTTGTTTATTCCGCTTTGGCCCGCGCGCGCGCCGGCAGAATCCGGAAAGTGCGATTTTCCTTCATCCAGGCGGCGCGCTCGTCGCGCAACAAAGTGCGGCGAACCTTGCCGGAATCGTCGCGCAGGCCGACGCTGACCACTTCAAAGCTTTCCGGGTGCTTGTAGCGGCTGAGCAGGTCGGAGAGGAAATCGCCCATGCCGTCGGCGACCGCTTGCGCATCGGTGTCGGGCCCGAGTTCCAGGATCGCGTGCACGCGTTGCCCGAATTCCGGATCGGGCAGGCCGACCGCGACGCAGGAGCGAACCTGCGGATGCGCCGATACCGCGGCCTCGATCTCGGCCGGATAGATGTTGGCGCCGCCGCGCAGGATCATGTCGGCGAGGCGGTCGCCGAGATAGAGATAGCCGTCGGCATCGAGCCTTCCGATATCACCGAGCGATTCCCAGCCGTCGGCGCGGCGCTTCGGCTCGGCGCCAAGATAGTGATAGCTGCTGCCGGCGCCGTCATTGGGCAGGAAATAGATTTCACCGCTCTCGCCGGTCGCGACCTCCTTGCCGTCCTCGCCGATGATTTTCAAGCGCGAGGTTTCGGCGATCTTGCCGACCGAGCCACGGTGCGCGAGCCATTCGACGCCGGAAATGATGCATGCGCCCTGCGCTTCGGTGCCGCCATAGAGCTCATAGATGCGCTCGGGCCCCAGCCATTCGATCCATTTTTCCTTCAGCCATGGCGGCATCGGCGCCGCCATGTGGAATACGATCTGCAGGCTCGACAGGTCGTAGCGGTTGCGCACCTCGTCGGGCAGCGCCCAGATCCGGTGCATCATGGTGGGCACGAAATTGACCCACTGCACCCGGCTCTGCTCGATCAGGCGCAGGCATTCCTCGGCGTCGAACTTGACGAGGCCGGTGACGCGGCCGCCGTGGAACAGCGCGGTATGCGCAGCGATGAAGGGCGCGTTGTGGTAGAGCGGGCCGGGGTTGAGCAGGGACGCGCCGATCGGCATGCCGACCGCGGCCGGTCCGTTGGTATCGATCACGGCGGGCCGGTGATCGAGGATTACTTTTGGGCGGCCGGTCGAGCCACCGGAAGTCATCGCCTTCCAGTAGCGCGCCACCGGATTGTCGATCGGCTCGGTGGAAAAGCCGTCCGGAACAAAATCGGCGGGCAGCGAATTCGGCGCATTCCAGTCCGGCTGGCCGCCGACCACCAGTGACGGTTTTAGAATTTCCAGCACAGCGGCCGCCTCGCCGCGCGGTAACCGCCACGTCAGCGAGGTCGGCGTCGCGCCGCACTTCCACACCGCAAACGTCGTCTCGAAGAATATGTTGCTGTTGGGCAGCCCGATGGCGACGAAATCGCCGGGCTTGACGCCCCTGGCCGCAAAGGCGCGCGCGCGGGCATTGGCGTTGCGCTCCAGTTGCTCCCAGCTCAGCGTCTCGGCGCCATGGCTGATCGCGATCGTGTCCTTTGGTTTGCGCTCGGCATACCAGCGCGGCACATCGGCGAGGGGGATCAACATGGGGCGTTTCCGTTGCGGGGCGTCTTGGTGACGCGCTTTTGTTGCATATGAGGCGGCACGCCGCCCATACGCCACTTCACCAACAGGAGCCATGGTGAGTCAAGGCATGTTGCCGCGCCACTGGCGCGGCACACCGGCAATAGCGGTGCGTCGAACCCTTATGACGAGTATTTCACCGTGCAACCGTAAGCGCGTGTCGCGGGATTGGACACCGGTTTGCCGGCCTTCAATTCGACCAGCGCCTCATCGACGAAGTTCTTCGCTTCCTTGATATCAGCGGGCGGCGACGTCGGCTTGTCGTGGATACCGCCGGCATAAGCCAGCGTGCCGTCCGGCTTGATAATGTACATATGCGGCGTAACGGTCGCGCCATAGGCCCGCGCAACCTGTTGCTTGGGATCGAGCAACACTGCGGTCGGCGTCGCCGCTCTGCGAGCTATGGCGGACAAGTCGGATCAATCCGCCTTCGCCCTCTTCGCTGCTCCGGCACGAAGCAGTCTGGTGGATGAAGAGCGCAGCGATTGACGAAGTCGGCGAGACCGGCAAGTCTGGCTACGCCATCGCGGCGATATGCGATCGGTCGTCCGTCAGGATTTCAGTTCATTGGAAAACCGCCCATTATGCAAAACGTCATTCGATATCTGGTTGGAACCCCCTCGCTGTCAGCCATGCTCGCCCTTGTCGCCTTCCTGCCGAACTTCGCGCACGCGCAAGGGAGCGTCGGCGGCAGCATCGGAAATGACGAAAAGTCGCTGTCCGGTTCGCGCGCGACGCCCCGGGCGGCTCAGCCCGCAAAGCCGGCACGACGCAGCAAACCGGAGGCCGAGGAGCCGAGGCGCGCGTCGCGAAAGACAGGGGGCAGCGGTGGTGGTGGCGGCGGCAATCTGGACGGCGCGTGGGTTCTTACCAGCGTCGGCAATTCCTGCGCCAGCTCCACCGACACGGTCGTCATCACCGGTCCGAGGCTGGTGGGGCAATACGGCACCGCTCAAATTAGCCCGAATGGCGCCGTGTCCGGAGTTGGGTCCGCCGGGGGCCTGAGCTGGACCATGTCCGGCCGTTTCTCGGGCCGCAGCGGCTCCGGTTCGTTCCAGCGCTCCGATGGCTGTGCCGGAAGCTGGACTGGATCAAAGCAGTAGCGGGGAATGACGACGGGGCGAACCACAACAGCCCGAGGGACAAGCCACTTCGGATTGACAGAAATGGTGGCAAGTCCCAAAATAAAAAATAGTTCGCTTTATCAGAAGCGGAATCCGTGGCATGAATCTGTCGTCTCACCCGACCAGAGGGGCGTTGCGCACGTCACGAAACGCGCGGTGGGATGCGGTGGACGCGGATGTTGCAATGACGATGCAGCTGAAGCGCACGGCGAAGTCGTGTGGTCCTGACGTCGCGCTGCTGGCGTCTATGCACCTGGGAGGCATTCGACTTCCCAGGGCGCAACGGAGGCAAAAGAGCCGTTCTCCGGGGAGAGCACGCTATAAGCCGTAAAGCCATTGCGCAGGGAATGTCGGATGTTCTCCGCTGCCCTGTATGCTCATGTGCGCACTTTCTTG
>JACDAG010000546.1 GCA_013695565.1 Bradyrhizobium sp. | reverse complement strand
ATCGTCGGCTGGTCGCTTGCCGCAACGGCTTCGATCGTGGCGGTGATATTGTTCGGCGTTCCGCTCGCTGCCGATCGTCTGGCGCCGCTGGTGCCGGACGCCTTCGAACACCGGCTCAGCGAGGTCGCTGATGGTCAGATCAAGGTGTTGTTCAACGCCAAGGTCTGCGACAACCCGGCCGGACAAAAAGCCTTCGTCAAGCTCATGACCGCGATACGCGAATCCGCAGGGATGGACACGTCGGTGCAATCAGGCGTGCTGTCGTCCAAGGTGCCCAACGCCTTCGCGCTGCCGGGCGGCAAGGTTTACATGTTCAAGGGATTGCTGGAGAAGGCCGAGAACGCCGACGAGATCGCGGGCGTGCTGGCGCACGAGCTCGGTCACCTCCAGCATCGCGACAACATGCGCGGATTGATCCGGACCGGCGGCACGTCGTTCCTGGTCGGGTTGCTGTTCGGCGACATCACCGGCTCCAGCGCCCTGATCTTTGCATCACGCACGCTGGTCACGTCGTCGCATTCGCGCGAGGCCGAGCAGGAGGCCGATAATTTCTCGATCGATGTCATGCACAAGCTCGGTCGGCCGACCAAGCCGATGGGAGAATTGCTGGTTCGCGTCACCGGCAAGAGCGGCAATGGCCTGTCGATGATTTCGACCCATCCGATGAGCGAGGATCGCCGCGCCCGGATGATCCGGGAAGACCGGCCGGCCACCAGGCCGCCGCTGCTGACGCTGGCGGAATGGCAATCGCTGAAATCGATCTGCGATTCCGACGGCAAGATCTGATTGCCAAAGCGTTTCGGCGGGCTATCCGGTTATCGTCTTACGGCCTTCCGCGATCTCGGCGCAACCACCGGCGCGGGCAGGGCATTGCCCGGCTTCAAATCCCACACCACCTGCATGGCGGAGAATGCGTCCGAGATCACCGACTCATGGCGGCGCGACGTCAGGCAGGCAAAGCTGAGGTCGCAGGTCAGCGTCACCTTGTCGGCAATCACGAAGTTCCGCTTGCGGGTGACGCGGTCGAGAATGACGTCGCGCGCGAGGCTGAGGCAGATGCCGGATTCGACAAAGTCGATCATGGCCTCTTCCTGGTTGGAAAACGCCACCCGCTTTGGCAGCGAGCCCATCGGGCGGAAGATATCGTCAAGCAGGCGCCGATGCGCCGAGTGCGTCGGCGTTGCGAGCCACGGCAGATCGATCAGGTCGGGCCAGTCCTTGCCCTGTACCTTGTCGCTCCATTCCGCCGGCGCGATCACCCGGTACGGGTAGCTCATCAGTGGCGCAAGCTGGTATTTTCCGCCCTCGATATGGCGCTCGGACGCGGTGGAGGACGGGGGCGTTGCGTCGACATAATATCCAACGTCGAGGTCGCCCTTGCCGATTTGCGCCAGCACGTCGTCGCTCATGCCCCAGCGAAGGAACACCTCGGTCTTTTTCAGGGAGGTGGCGAGGCTTCGCACGAACGGTCCGAGCCGGATGAACTCGGGATCCAGGATCGTGCCGACGCGAAGCGACCCCCGCAGCGATTCGCGCATGGAATCCGCCATCGTCCTGAAATCAGATGACGCCGATATCGCTTTGTGCGCCAATGGCAGCAGGGCGGCGCCGGCTTCGGTCAGGGTAAAACCCCCCGGTGTCCGGTTGAAAAGTTGCAGCCCGGTACTTTCCTCCAGCCCTTTTAACTGCAGACTGACGGCCGGCTGAGTGAGGTTCAACAAACCGGCCGCGCGTGAAACAGTACCTTCGCGCGCCACGGTGATAAAGCAGCGCAAGGCTTGGGTACGGGGGAGATCATTCATTTGAAAAGCTTATACACGATTTCCAATACCTCATTCGAGCGGATTCACGCCTGTAAGTCACAATTTTATACTGGAATGACTCCACGTTGTTGCCGGCCAAAAGCCGGACTGCAGCGCTTTCCGGGCCTGCCAGGGGCCGTGACGGAGAAATTGGCTCATATGATCTGGTCCCGGTCGCGCCGCTTTGGCGGATTGGCCCGCAGCGCCGCCGTAGCTCTAATTGCTGCTCTCGTGGCGGGGAACTATTCGCCGGTGAAAGCCGACAGCTATCCCGACCGTCCCGTTCAGCTGGTGGTGCCGGCCGGACCCGGCAGCAGCACCGATACCATCATGAGGTCGCTGGCGCAGGCAGCAAGCCCGATGCTCGGCCAGTCGATCGTGATCCTGAACAAACCGGGCGCCAGCGGCACTATCGGCGTCGCCTATGTGACGAGGTCCGAGCCGGACGGCTACACCATCGGCGGGGTGCCAAGCGGCGCCATTACCATGGCGCCGCATGTCGCGGCGCAAAGCTTCCAGCAGGCGGACTACCGAATTGTCGCGATGATCACGCAGGCCGCCGGCGTGCTGTGCGTCCATCCGGATTTCCCGGCGAAGAATGCCGGCGAGTTCCTCGCTGAATTGAAGAACAACCCCGACAAATACACCTACGGTTCGGACGGCGTCGGCGCCTTCGTTCAGTTCTCGACCGCGCGGATTTTTCAACCCCTGGGCATCCGCCAGCGGATCATTCCCTATACCGGCGCCGACCAGACGGTGACGGCCTTCCTGTCGCGCACCATCGACATCTATGGCGGTGCGATCGCCTCGATCGCGCAGTTTGTCGCCGAGGGAAAAGCGAAGTGCCTGCTGCTGACCACGGCGCGGCGGTTCGCAACGCTTCCCGACGTCGAAAGCCTCGAGGATGTCAGGATGGCGCAAGCCCAGACATTGCTGTGGCGCGCGGTGATCGCGCCGCGCGACATCTCGCAGGATCGCTTTGAGAAGTTGCGCGACGTCCTGACCAAAGCGGCGCAAAGCCCCGAGTTCAAGACGATGGCGGCCAAGCGCGGCGAGGAGGTCTGGGTGATCAGCGCCGAAGACGCCGCCAAATACGCCGCCGGCGAATTCGTTCAGATGGAGCAGCTCGCAAGAGAGCTCCGTCTGAAACAGAATTGACGGGAGCGCCGCCATGCCGACCGTCAAAGCCGGTGACGGGACGCCGTTGCACTATGCGATTCACGACTACACCGACCGCTGGCGCAAGGCCGAGACCATCATCCTGATCCACGGCTTCGCCCGCTCCGGCGAATTCTGGTTCAACATGGTGCCTTATCTGGCGCGCTTCTATCGCGTGATCTGTCCGGACTTGCGCGGCCTCGGACAATCGAAGCTCTTGAACGATCCGGCGCATTCGCTCTCGCTTGCCGCCTATATCGGCGATATCGAGGCGGTGGCCGACCATGCCGGCGCTGCCACGTTTCATCTGGTCGGCGAGGCGATCGGCGGCGCCATCACGCTGATTTTCGCCGCCGAACGGCCGCAGCGCCTGCGCACGCTATCGGTGCTGGCGCCCGCGGTCTGGGCCAATGACTGGATCCGCAACGCCTATGCGGTCGGCTTTCCAAGCTGGGTCGAAGCGATCAGGGCACTTGGTGTCGAGGGCTGGGTGCGCAAGTCGAACACGCTGGCGCGGTTCCCTGCCGGTTTCGACCCGGCGTTCATGGATTGGTACGCCAGGGAAGTAGGCAAGGCCGATGTCGATGTCGTCACCGCGATGGTCGATTTCGCAGGCTCCGTCGACGCCAAACCGTATTTGAAAAAAATCGCCGCGCCCGTACTGGCGCTGTATCCGACCGGCAGCAACATCTCCTCCGCCGATCAGGAAGCCGCCCTGCGCGACAACATCGCGTCCGTGCGCGTGACGCATCTCGATACGGCTTCGGCGATGCTGGGAATGCTGCAGCCGCGGGCCTGCGCCGAACAGATCCTGAATTTTGCAGCAAGCCATGACGGGATTGTTTGCCGCGAATAGGCGCTGCGGCTCTCTTCGCGCTTTTCCGCAAGCGGCAGGTTCACTCTTCCAGATTGTTGACCTTGCGCACCCATGGACGCACGTCGGCGAGCACATCAGGCAATATCACCCGGACGTCCTCCACGGTCATGCCGGCCTTGATCCGGGGATCGTAGAGCAGGTTGAGAAGGTACTGGTCGTAGACGTCGAAATAGCCCATCGACACATTGTCGTTGAACATGGTCCAGGGCACACTCGAGGTGTCGTTGATCGGGCCGAGCGACTGCAGCAATTCCTCATAGGCGCAATCGAAAAAGACGAAGTCGCCATTGTCGACGGTGAGAATCACGTCGGAATGCTCGATCTCGAATTTCTCGTTCTTGCGGAAACCGCTCAGGCATTGCGGATCGAGCGAGGAGCGAATCTCACGTGCCCGTTCGTTGCCGTAAAAGGTCGCTATGGTGCGATTGAGGTCGCGGTCGCGCACCAGTTTGACCAGCACATTGGCGTCGTCATTATTCGCGGCCATGGCGATGTCGAGATGCTGAATCCGTGCGGCGATATCGGCGACGATCCTGGCGAGCTGGGCCTTGCGGTCGGCGCGGGTGCCGTCGGCGAATACCCGCACCGGCGCCTCGTATTTCCGGATGCGGTCGACGCGGCCGGCCAGGTGGTATTCAGCGCCGAAGGCGATCTTCAGAAAGCCTTCGATGATCTCGCTGTCGGTGAAGACCTTCTTTTCGGCGCGCTGACGCTGGGTGATGGCGGGAATGTCAGCCGATGCGGCCGCCGGCAGCAGCAGTTCGCCGAGAGCTACGGCAGCCAGGGCGGCTGCAAGCATCCGGGGAAACTGAGGCCGGCGATGTGCGCTCATTATAGTGTTGACGCTGCCGCAATCGGCGCGTGTGCGCAAGCCTTGTTCACGCGGGGCGGCGCCGGTTCAGGTCAACAAGTCTTGTTTCGCGCAAGTGTCCGGCTGTGCGTTCCCCAAGCACGATGCCGGGTTCCCGGCGCGCCGCTAGTTCTTGACGATCACCGTGGTGCCGACCGAAACGCGGCTATAGAGATCGGTCACGTCGTCATTGGTCATGCGGAAGCAACCGGATGATACCGCCTGGCCGATCGTCTCGGGCTCGTTCGATCCGTGGATGCGATAGAGCGTCGATCCCAGATACATCGCGCGCGCACCGAGCGGATTGTCGATGCCGCCTTTCATGTGGCGCGGCAGATCGGGCCGACGTGCCAGCATCTGCGACGGCGGGGTCCAGCTCGGCCATTCCTTCTTCGCGGTGATGCGGTGGGTTCCGCCCCAGCGGAAACCGTCGCGGCCGACGCCGATGCCGTATTGCAACGCCTGGCCGCCCGCGAGCACCAGATAGAGCCGCCGTTCGCCGGTGTTGATGTAGATGGTGCCGGGGGCATAATTGCCGGCAAAGTTGACGGTCTGCCGCCGGATCGGGCTCGATCCGCCACCGAAGAAGCCGGGGCCGTCGCCCAGGATGTCGCGCGTGTCCATTCCCTGGGCTTGCGCCTGGCCGACACCTGCCAGCACCGTCAGCGCCGCAATCAAGTAAGCAAACACCCGGGTCATTTTCTTCCTCGTTCTTCCTCGCGAAAAATCGGAATCTGCAATGAGACAGGCCACAATTGCCGCGGTTTCGCAAGCGACGAGCCCGTGAGTGCGCCATTTTCAAGCGCGGCGGTTAAAAAAGGCAACACATCGGGCGCGATGGCTGCATTGCCGGCTAAACCTTTGACGAAACGGGTGAAGAATGATTGATCTGGATCGGCTTTAGAACAATCGAGAGCGGGAGCGGGACCATGAACGGTGCGGAAAGTCTGGTGCGGACATTGGTCGCGGGCGGCGTCGATGTCTGCTTCACCAACCCCGGCACCTCGGAGATGCATTTCGTCGCCGCCCTTGATCGGGTCGAGGGCATGCGCTGCGTGCTCGGCCTGTTCGAGGGCATGGTGACGGGAGCCGCCGACGGCTATTACCGCATGAAGGGCACGCCGGCCTCGACCCTGCTGCATCTCGGCCCCGGCCTCGCCAACGGCCTTGCCAATCTGCACAACGCCAAGAAAGCCAATTCCGGCGTCGTCAACATCGTCGGTCAGCACGCCACCTACCACATCGAATATAACGCGCCGCTGACCTCTGACATCGAAGGCCTGGCGCGGCCGATGTCGTCCTGGGTGCGGACCTCTCCGGACGCGAAATCGGTCGCGCGTGACGGCGCTGCCGCCATTGCCGCGGCCAAGGGTGCGCCGCCGCAGATCGCGACCCTGATCCTGCCGGCCGACACCGCCTGGAACGAGGCCGACGGCGTTGCGCAGGTTCCGGCGGTGCCGCAGCGCCAGAGCTACTCGCCGCAGGCCGTCGACCACGCGGCCAGGTTGCTGCGCGGCGGAGAACAGACCTTGCTGTTGATCACAGGCAGTGCCGTCACCGAAAAGGGGCTGGCGCTGGCGGCGCAAATCGCGGGCAAGACCGGCTGCAAGGTGATGGGCCCGCTGGCCAGTCCGAGAATGGCGCGCGGACGCGGGCGGTTTTCGATCGACCGGGTGCCTTACGTGATCGAGCAGGCGCAGGCGGCGCTGAAGGGCTTTCGGCACATCGTGCTGGTCGAGGCCAACGATCCCGTGGCGTTCTTCGCCTATCCGAACAAGCCCAGCCTGCTGAAGCCCGAGGGCTGCGAGGTCCATCGCATGACCTCCGGCGGCGAGAACTCGGTGGCGGCGCTGGAGGCGCTGGCCTCGGCGGTCGGCGCCAAGCCGGCGGATGTGAAGCCGCAGGCCACGGTCGAGTTAATAAAACCGACCGGCGCCTTGAACCATATGTCGATCGCCCAGGCTATCGCGCTGGCGGTTCCGGAAAACGCCATCCTGGTCGACGAATCAGTCACGACAGGGCGCGGCTTCTTTCCGCTGACGGCGGGTGCCGCCCAGCACGACTGGATCCAGAATCTGGGCGGCTCGATCGGATATTCGACGCCGGTGGCGACCGGTGCCGCGATCGCCTGTCCGGACCGCAAGGTGATCT
>JACDAG010000477.1 GCA_013695565.1 Bradyrhizobium sp. | reverse complement strand
CCGCGAACTGGTGCCGCCGGCGATGGACGAACGCGCACGGATTCTCGGCGCGGCGTTCCGCGTCGCGCATCTGATTTCGGCGGCGCGCACCGGCGTGCTGCCCGCCACGCATTTCCGCACCAATGGCCGCAAGCTGATGCTGGTGTTCGAACACCGCATGGTGGATCTCGTTGCCGACCGCGTCGGCAGCCGCTTCAAGCAACTGGCCCGACTGGTCGGACGCGCCGGATCGATCGTCAGGCGGTAAGGCCGAACGACCGAATTCACGCCGCCTTGGCGGCGTGCTCGGCAGCGTGTTTTTCCTGGGCGCTTTTGCGCCACATCGCTCCCACCACCAGCACGATCGCGATGCCGATCAGCCCGAACACCACCTCGGCGCCATGACCGCCATTGGCGAAGTGCAAGCCGATCGGACCTAAGACGCGGTCGAGCTGGATGCCGATCGGGCCGTCGGAAAACGACCGCAAATAGGGAACGATAGCCGGATCGGTCGCCATCACCTCGCCCGCGACCCAGCCCAGCAGGCCTGCGCCGGCCCACACCAAAGCGGGCAAGCGCGTCAGCAGCGCCATGATCAGCGCCGCACCGGCAACAATCAAGGGAACGCTGATCGCAAGGCCGATCACGAGCAGCGGAATGCTGCCATTGGCGGCCGCCGCGACCGCGATCACGTTGTCGAGGCTCATCACGATATCTGCGATCGCCACGATCCGCACGGCCGCCCACAGATGCGCCGCCGCGTCCACGTCGCCCTCACCTTCATGTTCGGGCACCAACAGCTTGGCCGCGATGTAGAGCAGCGCCAAGCCGCCGACCAGCTTGAGGAACGGCAGCGCCATCAGCGACACGACGATGCCGGTGAAGATAATGCGCAGGAAGACGGCGACGCCGGCGCCCAGGACCATGCCCCAGAAACGCTGGCGCGGCGGCAGCCCGCGGCAAGCCATCGCGATGACGAGCGCGTTGTCGCCCGACAGCAGGATGTTGATCCACATGATCTTGCCGAGCGCGACCCAAAAGGTCGGCTGCTGCATCTCGGTCTGGAACTGCGTGAAGAAGTTCGCGATCGTTGTCGGACTAAAAATTTGCAGCACCCAGTCCACAGCGTATCCCCCTGCTCGCAGCCGCGTTAAGCGACGATTGTGTCGCCGTTATTGGATTAGGCGACGATTTCGTTGCCGGAGAAGAACTGCGCGATTTCAATCGCCGCCGTCTCGGTCGCGTCCGAACCGTGCACCGAGTTCTCGCCGATCGACTTCGCATGAACCTTGCGGATGGTGCCTTCGGCCGCCTTCGACGGATCGGTCGCGCCCATCACGTCGCGGTACTTCAGCACGGCGCCCTCGCCCTGCAGCACCTGGACCACGACCGGACCCGAGGTCATGAAGTCGACCAGTTCGCCGAAGAACGGACGGGCCTTGTGGACCGCGTAGAAGGTCTCGGCCTGGTCGCGGGTCATCCGGATGCGTTTCTGGGCGACGATCCGCAGGCCGGCCTTCTCGATAATCGCGTTGACGGCGCCGGTGAGATTGCGCTCGGTCGCGTCGGGCTTGATGATCGAGAAAGTGCGTTCCATCGCCATGATTTCGTCCTTACCAACAGTGAATGAGAGTTCGGGGGCTTATATCGGCGCAGTCCTGCGACGGCAAGCGACCCAATGCCGCGTGATCGCGCGGTTTTGACGCGTTTTCCTGGGTCCCGGTTCTTGGGTCCCTGGCGGCGTCCACGCGATGGCGACTGCTACGAGCGTCGGCCTGGTCGGGCCCCGCCGGGTCCACGCTGGCGCCCGGCGATCCGCAAACGCCCCGCTGACCGAACCTCGCGCATCGTACTGGGCTTCCGTCCCGGGAACCCAGGACGCGGCCTCGTCGCGATTCGTTTCCGACATGTGCATGAGAGCCATGCAGCCGGGAAACAAATTACGAACTAGTGACTTCGTCCTGCAGCAACTCACGCAGATTTACTCAAAAGCGATGCTGGAACTCGTCATGGATAGCCGAATCAATCCTGTTTTCGAGCAGATCGATCACCGCACGTCGCGATCGATCTGCGATGCCGTCGGCGAACGGTTGCAGCAAAACATGCGCCCGGAAACCACGCTCCCAACCCATCTGCAGCATCTCGTGGATGAGTTGCGCCGACGCGACGACAGCCTGCACTGAATGCCGCCCAAGGAGCTGCCCATGCAGCCTTCCAAGACCCGATTTCACTGATAAATGGGTTGCGTTTGGCGGCGGCTCCGGTGACAAGGCCGCATGCTTTCAATGACAGACATCTCGATCCGGATCGCCGGACGGCTTTTGATTGAGGACAGTTCGGTGCAGATCGTGCCCGGCGCCCGCGTCGGCTTCGTCGGCCGCAACGGCGTCGGCAAGTCGACGCTGTTTCACGCGATCCGCGGCGATCTGGCGACCGAATCCGGCAGCATCTCGATCCCTCCCCGCTGGCGCATCGGCAGTCTGGCGCAGGAAGCGCCCGACGGACCGGAAAGCCTCATCACCGTCGTGCTGAAGGCCGATCTGGAACGCGACGCGCTGTTGCAGGAAGCCGAAATCGCCCACGATCCGCACCGGATCGCTGAAATCCAGACCCGGCTGGTCGACATCGACGCCCATTCGGCGCCGGCGCGCGCCGCCGCGATCCTTTCGGGCCTTGGCTTCTCGACCGCGGAACAGGCCCGCCCCTGCTCGGAATTCTCCGGCGGCTGGCGCATGCGCGTGGCACTGGCGGCGACGCTGTTCGCGGCACCGGATCTCCTGCTGCTCGACGAGCCTACCAACTATCTCGACCTCGAAGGCACGCTGTGGCTCGAGGACCATCTGGCGAATTACCCGCGCACCGTGATCGTGATCAGCCATGATCGCGACCTGCTGGACACGTCGGTCGACCAGATCCTGCATCTCGATCGCGGCAAGCTGACGCTCTACAAGGGCACCTATTCCTCGTTCGAGGAACAGCGCGCCACGCGCGAAATGCTCGATGCCAAGCACGCCAAGCGGCAGATGGACGAGCGCAAGCGGTTGCAGGCCTTCGTTGATCGCTTCAAGGCAAAGGCCTCCAAAGCGCGCCAGGCCCAGTCGCGCGTCAAGATGCTGGAGCGGATGAAGCCGGTCACCGCGCTGGTGACACAGGACGTGCGCGAGATTTCATTCCCGACGCCCGAAAAGATGCTGTCGCCGCCGATCATCGCCGTCGATGACGTCTCGGTCGGCTACGATCCCAAGAAGCCCGTGCTCAACCGCGTGACGCTGCGCATCGACACCGAGGATCGCATCGCGCTGCTCGGATCCAACGGCAACGGCAAGTCGACGCTGGTCAAGCTGCTCGCTGGCAAGCTGCCGCCGTTCTCGGGACGGGTCACGCGCGCGGAAAAATTGTCGGTCGGGTATTTCGCGCAGCATCAGGTCGACGAACTCAATCTCGACGGCTCGCCCTATGACCACATCCGCAAGCTGATGCCTGAGGCGCCGGAGAGCAAGGTGCGCGGGCGCACCGGGGCGA
>JACDAG010000463.1 GCA_013695565.1 Bradyrhizobium sp. | reverse complement strand
GAACAACGGTCACCGTCTCCGCGATCGGCCCCGAAGCGCAGGCCGCGGTCGATGCGATCGCAGGTCTCGTCGCCGACAAATTCAACGAAGAAGGCGTGTGAGGGCTAGGCGCTTTTGTTTCACCTCGCCCCGCTTGCGGGGAGAGGTCGAAGCCGAAGGCTTCGGGTGAGGGGGGACTCTCTGCGAGTCAGACTCGTGGATAGAAGCCCCTCACCCCAACCCTCCAAGAGCGAGCTTCGCTCGTCTCGACCCCGCAAGAGCGGGGCGAGGGAGTATCTTCAAAACGGATTGGTGACGATGCCGCCGTCGGCGCGGAGTGCTGCGCCATTGGTGGCGCTCGAGGCCTTCGAGCAGACGTAGCAGATCAGGTTGGCGATCTCCTCGGGCTCCGCGTAGCGCTGCAACAGCGACGCCGGCCGCCGCTCGGTGAAGGTGCGCGTCACCAGATCGTCGACGGTGGTGCCCATGCCCTTGGCGCGCGCGGCCAGCCGCACCGGCGCCATCTCGACCCAGGTCGGCCCCGGCATGACCGAATTGACGGTCACGTTGGTCGCCTTGGTGAGCTCGGCCGCGCCGCGCGCGACCACGAGCTGGGCGGCTTTGGAGAAGCCGTAGTGGACCATCTCCTTGGGAATGAAGACACCGGACTCGCTGGAGACGAACACGACGCGGCCCCAGTCCTTGTTGTCCAGCATCCGCTTCAGGTAATGCCGGGTGAGACGCACGCCGCTCATCACGTTGACTTCGAACATCCTCGTCCAGTCGGCATCCTCGATATCGAAGAAGCCTTTCGGCTCGTAGATGCCGAGATTGTTGACGAGGATATCGACTTCGGGGAATTGCGCGGTCAGCACAGCGCAGCCATCGGCATTGCCGAGATCAACCGCCGCCGAGTGCACCTCGGCCTCAGGCGCCGCTTGCCGGACTTTTGCCATCGCCTCGGTGACGGCCGCCTGCTCGCGTCCGTTGACGATCACTTCCGCACCCATTTGCGCGAGTCCAATGGCGGTCGCGAGCCCGATGCCGCGGGTCGAGCCGGTGACGAGCGCGGTCTTTCCAGTCAGATCGAGATTCATGCGTTACTCCCCAATTCCTTTTTTGCTTATTTGGCCGGCTAGAGCCTCGTTCCGATTGAATCGGAACGGGGCTCTGGTTTCTTGATTTTGACGCGCTTTCTTGACGCGAACCGGTATCCACTCCGCTGGAAAACGCTCTATTTCTTCTCTGGCGGCACCAGGAATATGTTCCAGACCGAAGCGGCGCCGGGCTTCCCCAGGATAAACCTTCGCGTGGTGATCACCATGCGCTCGCCATTGGCGGCATGGACCTTCATCCACGCTTCGCATTTTTCCAGCTTCCAGTCGCCGGTTTCGCAGATGCCTATGAAGCCGGATCGCTTGGCTTCCTCAAGCGAGGTCAGCCCCGACGACCACGGCTCGTCCGGCGCCAGCACCGGTGGATGATCGGGGCTGTAGAAGGTGACCGGCTGGCCGATATCATTATAGGCGGCGACCACCGGCCAGCTTGAGAAGAAGCGCCGGTGCCAGACCTCGGTCAACTCGCGGGCGAGTTCGGAACGCGCCCGGTAGCTGGCGCCCTCGTTGCGATTTTGTCCCACCTCATAGGCGACGATCTGCGGCGAAGCGATCAATACCGCCAGCGTCAGCAGCAGCCAGGTCACCGTCAGCCGAAGCAGCGCGATGCTCCGCACCCGCAACCGCGGGATGGCGAGCAGCGCCAGCGGCACCAGGAAGAACAGCGGAATGCCCCAATCGGTCTTGATGTAGATCTGGAACAGCACCGCGCCGAGCGGCGGCCCGACCGCGACCACGGCCTGGATCAGCCAGACATTGAGCGCCTGCGCGTCGTTCACACCGGAGTTCGCGCCGCGCGACCAGAACGCAAAGAGCGGCTTGCGCCAGCGCGACGGCCACGTCAGCGCGATTGCCGCCAGCACCAGCGGCAACGCCAGCAGCGCCAGATTATGGCCGACATAGCCGAGCGCGAGGTCGTCGATCATGCGGCGGTCGGTGATCGAATAGATTTCGCCGGCATAGGTGAACGGGACAAAGTTCACGTCCCTGAGCCAGAGGAGATGCGGGATCATCGCCACCCCCAGCACGAATATAGCCACCCACGGCGCCGGCGAGCGCAGGAACAGCAGGCGCCGCGGGTGGATCAGCGCGGCAAGACCGATGCCGCCGATCATGGTCAGCGCCCAGTATTTGGTCATCAGCGCCAGCGCGCCGGCGAGCCCCAGCAGCCATCCGGATTTCACGCTGCGTTTCTCGAACGCGTCGAGATAGGCCAGCACCAGCAGCGGCAGTGTCACCAGCTGCAGCAGATCCGGATTGTACTTGAAGCCCTTGAAGTTGAAGATCGGATAGAGCGCGAGCATCACCACGACGAGAAACGCGCGACGGTGATCGACGACGCGCAGCGCCAGCAGCCAGCAGATCACGAGGCCGCAGCCGAGCGTGGCCATCGCCAGCGCATAGGTCGCCCAATCGGTGACCGGGAACAGCCTGAACCAGAGGCCGGCAACCCATCCCGACAGCGGCGGATGCTTGCCATAGCCGAGCAGGAACTTCTGGCCCCAGCCGAACGCCTCGGCGACGTCCATGTGGATGTCCTGGCCGGTCTTCAAATTGACCAGAATCGCCGTCCACACCACGGCATGGAGCGCGGCAAAGCCACCTACCAGCCACAGGGCGGCGTTCGGGTGAGCCTTGGGATCGCCGGCGCGCGCGGCCAGCCACGCCGCCAGCCGCCGGATGGACCGTCTGCGCCGGGTGCGCGCGGCCGCGGGTAAAATTGATGCAGTCGACATAGGCCCGTGCGTAGCGCGTTTTTTGCTCGCGTGGAATCGGCTTGGCGTGAAGAAAGCCCCTTAAATTACAGCAATATGGTTGCCGCACGGGGATGTGAATGCTATCCCGCGCCCCATGACAACTGCCCCTATTTCCAACATCCGCAACTTCTCCATCGTCGCCCATATCGACCATGGCAAATCGACGCTGGCCGACCGCCTGATCCAGAGCACCGGCGGGCTGACCGATCGCGAAATGGCGGGCAAGGAGCAGGTGCTCGATTCCATGGATATCGAGCGCGAGCGCGGCATCACCATCAAGGCGCAGACCGTCCGGCTGAACTACCGCGCCAAGGACGGCAAGGATTACATCTTCAACCTGATGGACACGCCGGGCCATGTCGACTTCGCCTACGAAGTCTCGCGCTCGCTGGCGGCCTGTGAAGGATCGCTGCTGGTGGTCGACGCCAGCCAGGGCGTCGAGGCGCAGACGCTCGCCAACGTCTATCACGCGCTCGACGCGGGTCACGAGATCGTGCCGGTCCTCAACAAGATAGACCTGCCGGCCGCAGAGCCCGAAAAAATCAGGCAGCAGATCGAGGACGTCATCGGCATCGACGCGTCGGATGCCGTGATGATCTCGGCCAAAACCGGCCTTGGCATTCCCGACGTGCTGGAGGCCATCGTCACGCGCCTGCCGCCGCCAAAGGGCGACCGAGGCGCGACGTTGAAGGCGCTCTTGGTCGACAGCTGGTACGACGTCTATCTCGGCGTCGTCGTTCTCATCCGCGTCGTCGACGGCGTGATGAAGAAGGGCAGCCGCATCCGCATGATGGGCACCAACGCGGCCTATGACATCGAGCGCGTCGGTTTCTTCACGCCGAAGATGACGCAGGTCGACGAGCTCGGTCC
>JACDAG010000462.1 GCA_013695565.1 Bradyrhizobium sp. | reverse complement strand
AGGCGCCTGCGCGGTGTGCCATGCGGTCGGCGGCGCGCCGCTGTTCGGCAGCCGGCCTTCGCTGGCGCTGAACAGCAATCTGCACAGCGCCGTCCCGGACAATTTGATTCAGGTGATCCTGCACGGCATTGCATCGCCGGTATCGAGCGACCTCGGCTATATGCCGGCTTTCAGGGACAGTCTGACCGACGGCCAGGTCGCCGAACTGGCCGCCTATCTGCGGCGACAATTTGCCCCGGACAGGCCAGGTTGGGCCGATATCCCCGCAACCGTTGGGCGAATCCGGCAGCAAATGGCGCGCTGAGCTGCCATGCCGCCGCCAAAACCCACTGGTAAGGGCAGCCCCCGGCACGATAGAGTCCCGCCATGGCAGTGACAGATATCGCATCCCGGACCTACAACCACGGCTGGCGGCTCGATCCGATCGTGCGCAGCCTGCTGGATACCGACTTTTACAAGCTGCTGATGCTGCAGATGATCCGGGAATTCTATCCGGACACCAACACCACTTTTTCGGTGATCAATCGCAGCAGGCATGTCCGGCTGGCCGAAATCATCGACGAGGGCGAGTTGCGCGCCCAGCTCGACCACGCCCGCTCGATCCGCTTTTCCAAGAAGGAACTGATCTGGCTCGCCGGTAATACGTTCTACGGCAAGACCCAGATGTTCTCGCCCGACTTCATCCACTGGCTCGCCAATTTCCGCTTGCCCGAATACGAACTGCGCAAGGTGGACGGCCAGTATGAGCTGCATTTCCACGGGCCATGGACCCACACCACGATGTGGGAAATTCCGGCGCTCGCGATCCTCAACGAACTGCGCTCGCGGCAGGCGTTGAAGGGACAAGGGCGGTTTGCGCTCGACGTGCTCTATGCCCGCGCCAAGGCAAAGCTCTGGTCCAAGGTCGAGCGGCTGCGCAAACTCGAAGGCTTGAGATTGTCCGACTTCGGCACCCGCCGCCGCCACGGTTTCCTGTGGCAGCGCTGGTGCGTCGAAGCCGTCAAGGAAGGCCTCGGCTCCTCCTTTACCGGCACCTCCAACGTGCTGCTCGCGATGGACAACGATCTCGAAGCGATCGGAACCAACGCGCATGAATTGCCGATGGTCGCAGCGGCCCTGGCGGATTCCGACGAGGAATTACGCTGGGCGCCCTATCGCATCCTCGATCAGTGGCGCCATACCTATGGCGGCAATCTCTTGATCGCGCTGCCCGACGCCTTCGGCACCAAACCGTTCCTGCGCGATGCGCCGGAATGGGTCGCCGACTGGACCGGCTTTCGCCCGGACAGCGCGCCGCCGATCGCCGCCGGCGAAGACATCATCACCTGGTGGAAGCAGAAGGGCCGCGACCCCCGGGAGAAGCTGCTGGTGTTTTCCGACGGCATGGATGTCGGCTCGATCGAAGACACCCATCGGCATTTTGCCGGGCGCGTGCGCATCAGTTTCGGTTGGGGCACCAACCTCACCAACGATTTCGTCGGCTGTGCGCCGGACGGATCGGCCGATCTCGATCCGATCTCGATCGTCTGCAAGGTGACGTCGGTCGACGGCCGGCCGGCGGTCAAACTGTCGGACAATCCGGAAAAAGCCACCGGCATTCAGTCCGAGGTCGATCGATATCTACGCGTGTTCGGAAATGTCGGCCGCGTACGCACCGCCGTGCACGTCTGAACCGGCAACACTCACTTCCTGGCCACCCATCGACTGGACGAGCCCCGCATGCCCGCACCCAAGCCGCCTGCCTTTGAAACCCTGAGCCTGCACGCCGGCCAGCGCCCGGATCCCGTCACCGGCGCCCGCGCGGTGCCGATCTATCAGACCACGTCCTACGTGTTCCAGGATTCCAACCATGCCGCGGCACTGTTCAACCTCGAACGCGCCGGGCACATCTATACGCGGATTTCGAACCCCACGACCGCCGTGCTCGAAGAGCGGCTGGCCGCGCTGGAAGCCGGCGTCGGCGCGATCTGCACCGCGAGCGGCATGGCCGCACTTCATCTGGCGATCGCGACGCTTCTGAACGCCGGCGACCACATCGTCGCCTCCTCCTCGCTCTATGGCGGCACCATCAATTTGCTGGCGCATACGCTGCCGCGCTTCGGCATCACGACGACATTTGTAAAGCCGCGCGCGCTCGACGAATTCCGCGACGCGATCAAGCCGAACACCAAGCTGGTGATCGGCGAGACCATCGGCAATCCCGGGCTCGAAGTGCTGGATATTCCGGCGGTCGCGGAGATCGCGCATGACGCCAAAATCCCGCTGCTGATCGACAACACCTTTGCGACGCCGTTCCTGAGCCGGCCGATCGAGCTCGGCGCCGACATCGTGATGAACTCCGCGACCAAATGGATCGGCGGCCACGGCATCGCGATCGGTGGCGTCATCGTCGATGGCGGTCATTTTGACTGGCATGATTCCGGAAAATTCCCGGTTCTGACCGAACCCTATGCCGGCTATCACGGCATCGTCTTCGACGAACAGTTCGGCCAGGCCGCTTTCATCATGCGCGCCCGCACCGAGGGCTTGCGCGATTTCGGCGCCTGCCTGTCGCCGACCAACGCGTTCCAGCTGCTGCAGGGCGTGGAGACGCTCGGCGTCCGCATGGAACGCCATATGAGCAATACACTGGCGGTGCTGGAATTCCTGAAGACCAACAAAGCGGTCGAGTGGGTGCTGCATCCGGCGCTGGAAAATCATCCCGATCATCAGCTCGCCTTGCGGCTGTTGCCGAAAGGCGCCGGTTCGATCGTCAGCTTCGGCATCAAGGGCGGCCGGCCCGCGGGCAAGAAGTTCATCGAGACGCTGCGTATGGTCAGCCACCTCGCCAATGTCGGCGACGCCAAGACGCTGGTCATCCATCCCGCCAGCACCACGCATCAGCAGATGGATGCCGAGCAACTGAAGGCCTCCGGCATCGGCGAGGAACTGGTGCGGCTGTCGGTCGGCATCGAAGCTGTGGCTGATATCATCGACGATCTCGGCCAGGCGCTCCGCGCATCGCAGAAGGTGTGAGCCATGCAACTCTCCGTCAAAGGCAACGATATTTTCATTGCGACCGGCGGCCGGCCGTTCGATCCATCGCTGCCCGCGGTGGTGATGCTGCATGGCGCAGGCTTCGATCATTCGACCTGGGCGCTGCACAGCCGGTGGTTCGCCCATCACGGCTATTCCGTGCTGGCGCCGGATCTGCCCGGCCATGGCCGTTCGTCCGGCAACGCCTTGCCGACCATATCAGACATGGCCGACTGGACCGCGGCACTGCTGGATGCGGCCGGCGCGCCCAAGGCAAAACTGGTCGGCCATTCCATGGGCTCGCTGATTGCGCTGGAAACATCGGCGCGGCATCCCGACAGAGTTTCAGGGCTCAGCCTGATCGGCACCGCGGCTGCGATGACCGTCGGGCCCGATCTGCTCAAGGCAGCTGAGTTCAACAATCCCGATGCGATCGACATGGTCTCGATCTGGGGCCTCGGCTTCAAAGCCGAACTCGGCGGCAGCCTCGCGCCGGGACTGTGGATGCATCAGGGCGCGCAACGCGTGCTGCAGCAGAGCCGTCCGGGTGTGCTGTACAGCGATCTCAACGCCTGCAATTCCTACCAGGGCGCACTCGCGGCGGCCGCTGCGGTCAAGGTGCCCGCGACGTTCATCCTCGGCGAGCGCGACATGATGACCCCGGCGAAATCCGGCAAGGCGCTGGCGGCGGCAACGCCGAACGCGCGCGTCGTGGTGTTGCAAGGTGCTGGCCATATGATGATGTCGGAAGCGCCGGATGAACTGCTGGCGGCGTTGCAGCAGTAAGATAACTCGGATGAAGGTCGTCTCTTCCCTTCTCCCCTTGTGGGAGAAATTGGCGCGAAGCGCCGGATGAGGGGTCTCTATCCGCCTCTCCAATCTTATCGTGAGGAGACAACCCCTCACCGTCTTCGCTTTGCGAAGCCACCCTCTCCCGCAAGGGGAGAGGGGAAGTCCTACGTGGCCCGCCGCAAGTTCGGAGGGCTCGCCTTGACGGGATCAAGCACCGACCAGTCGCCCTGCTCCAGCGTGTAGCCTTGCGGGAATGGCGCGCGGAGTTCCAGGCCGAGCGACCGCAGCACGCGGTCGTCGCGGTAATAGCATTGCAGCACGACGCGGACGAGCGTGGCCGCCGCCCCGCCGCCCGATGTGCGGAATTCCTGCGCTACCGCATCGCGGCGGGCGGAATCGAGGCTGGCGAGCGGCTTGCCGGCGAGGCGCGCGAGATGATCGAGCGCTTGCGCTACCTGCGCGGTGTCGCGGCCGAGCGTCGCCAGCATGTCGGCCTGGATCGCGGGATCGTCCGCGCCGGGCACCTTGTACTCGTCGCTGGCGGGAACGATCATCGCAGCGAGGTTACGGAGATCGTCGCGCTGAATTGAGTTCAGTTCATTTGCTGCGGACATCACTTCCTCAATCGAACAAATTGGCGAGGCGCTGCTTCATCTGGTCGGCGATGTAGAGCGCGACGGCCTGGATGGTGGAGGTCGGATTGACGCCGCCTGACGTCACGAAAATGCTGCCGTCGACGATGAAGAGATTCTTCACATCATGCGACCGGCCCCACTCGTTGACCACGGAGCGCGCCGGATCCGTCCCCATCCGCGCCGTGCCGAGCAGATGCCAGCCGCCCCACGGGATCGGATTGTTGATGCAGATATCGGTGGCCCCTGCGGCTTCGAGAATCTCGCGGCCGCGCGCCAGTCCGTGGTCCATCATCCTGGCGCTGTTCTCGCTGATCGTGTAATCGATCTTCGGCGCGGGAATGCCGTGACCGTCCTTCAGCACCGGATCGAGCGTGACGCGGTTGTGTTCCTCGGGCAGGTCCTCGCAGATCGCCGAGACCCCGATGCGATGGCCGTTGAGCCGGCGGAAGACGCGGTGGTGATCCGCGCCCCACGGCAAAATGCCCTTCTGCTCGCTTGCGACGGCTTCGAACACCGGTCCGGCGCCGCGGCCGAACTGGATGCCGTAGCCGCGGACGAAGCCGCGCGACAAATCAGTGTCGTAAAACTCCTTGCTCCAGAGGCAGGTCGGCGGCGCGCGGTTGCTATCGGTCGGCTCCTTCACAAAACCGTAGATCTGCGCATAGGGATGGAACATCAAATTCTTGCCGACCAGGCCGGACGAATTGGCGAGACCATTCGGGAAACGGCCGGAGACCGAGTTCAAGAGCAGCCGCGGCGTACCGACGCCGTTGCAGGCGATGATGACGACTTCGGCCGGCTGAAACTGTTCGACGCCGTCCTTGTCGTAATAGATCACGCCCGAGGCCATGCCGTCCTCGTTGGTCGTGATCTCGCGCACCCGGCAATGGGTCTTGAGCTCGACCCCGGCGCGGATCGCGTGTGGCCAATAGGTGATGTCGGTCGATGCTTTCGCGCCTTGCGCGCAGGCCGGCGTGCAATGGCCGAGATTGATGCAGCGCGCCCTGCCCTCGTAGTCCATCGTCGCGACGGTGGTGTCCGATGGCCACCAGTGCCAGCCAAGCTTGTTCATGGCCCTGCCGATGACAGGACCGGAAAGCCCGAGCGGCTGCGGCGGCATCGGCGGATGCGTCAGCGGCGAACGCGGATCGCCTGATAGCCCCGAGACCCCCATCATGCGGTCGTTCTCCTCGAAGAACGGCGTCAGCGCGTCATAATCGATCGGCCAGTCGTCGGCGACGCCGTCGAGTGTCCTGACCTTGAAATCGGAAGGATGCAGCCGCGGCCAGTGCGCGGTGTACATCACGGTCGAGCCACCGACGCCGTTGAAATTCACCACCTTGATCGGCGAGTTGTCGTCGTTAACGGGATAGTCCTCGGGCCGGCCGCGGATGTTCGGGCTGGTCGACCAGTCGCCGTAGAATTTCGCCTCCCAGTCACGCCCGGTGCTCGGATAGTCCGACGAGTTCATCCAGCCGCCCTGGTCGAGGCAGAGAATGTGCATCCTGGTATCGGCCAGGCTCCAGGCGACGGCGGCGCCGGAGGCACCGGCGCCGATGATGAGGACGTCAACGGGATCGTTCATTCCAATTCCTCTTGTCATTCCGGGGCGCGAAGCGAACCCGGAATCTCGAGATTCCGGGTCTGGTCCTTCGGACCATCCCGGGATGACGATTACAAATTCAAGTCATTATCCGTACCGGCAACACACGAATGCCGCGAATGAAATTTGAGCACAGCCTTTGCGCCGGCCCCATGATTTCGAACCTGAGATCGCGTTGCAAGATTTCCTCCCAGAGAATGCGGATTTGCTGTTCGGCGAGCCGGTCGCCGACGCAGCGGTGGATGCCGGCGCCGAAGGCGAGATGTTGCCGGGGTTTGGCGCGATCGACAATGAATTCGTCCGCGCGATCGATCTTGTCTTCGTCGCGATTGCCCGAGATGTACCACATCACGACCTTGTCGCCTTTTGCGATCTGGCGGCCGGCGAGTTCGACGCCGTTGCGCGCGGTGCGGCGCATGTGCAGCACCGGGCTCTGGTAGCGGATGGTTTCCGATACGAGGTTGGGGATCAATTCGCGCCGGCTGCGCACCAGATCGAACTGCTCGGGGTTTTCGACCAGCGCCATCAGTCCGCCGGTCATGGAATTGCGCGTGGTGTCGTTGCCGCCGACGATCAGAAGCGCAATCGTCCCGATGAATTCGCGTGCCTGCAGATTTTGGGTGGCGGGCGAATGCGCCAGCATCGAGATCAGGTCGAAGGTCGGCGCCGCGCTCGCGCGAACATCCCACAATTTCCGGAAATATTCGCCCATCTTGGTGAGTTCGGCGATCCGCTCCTCCGCCGAATGTACGACGGCATCCGGCGCCGCGACATTGGCGATCGCGACGTCGGACCACCAGGTCAGCCTCTCGCGGTCCACCCAGGGAAAATCGAACAGCGTCGCCAGCATCATGTTGGTGAGGTCAGTCGAGACCCGCGCGACCCAATCAAACGTCTCGTTGCGCGGCAGGGCGTCCAGCACATCCGAGGTGCGCTTGCGGATCAGTGCTTCGAGGTTGGCGAGGTTCGACGGCGCCACGATGGGTGCAACGGTGCGGCGATGCGCGGTATGGCCCGGCGGATCCATCCGGATAAAGTTGGCAAACTCCTGGCCGAGGGGCTGATCTGTGATCTGGATACCGCCGAGTTCCGAACTCGACGAATAGTTCTCATGGTCGAGCTCGACCGCAAAAATGTCGTCGTAGCACGTCACCGACCAATACGGACCAAACGCCGAGGCCTCACAATAATGCACGGGGTCGTCGCGGCGCAATTGCGCGAACAATGGCCGCCAAGCGTCGTCCTGGTACAGGTGGGGATCGCTGACATCGATCGAATTCAGCCTGCGCTGCTGCGCCTGGGCCATCGCTTCGCTCCCGCTTGCCCGTCGCCGCTTGACGGGCGATCGGACCCTCACGATAGGGGCAGAAACGGTGTCGAGTAAAGCCGGGCCGCGCCGACCAGCGGCTCATCCTGCAACATACCAGATGCGCATCCTGCGGTTTGTCCGCGGCCGCAAGACCGGCTAGCTTTGGGCCAACCAATACACCCGGGAGAACCGCCACGTGGCCCCTTTGCGCCAAGCCGACAGCCCGTCCGAGCTGGATTACGACACCATCATCATCGGTGCGGGCATGTCGGGCCTGTACCAGCTCTATCGCCTGCGCGAACTGGGGCTTCGGGTGCGCGTGCTGGAGGCCGGCACCAATGTCGGCGGCACCTGGTACTGGAACCGGTATCCCGGCGCGCGCTTCGATTCGGAAAGCTATTCGTACGGCTATTCATTCTCCAAGGAGTTGCTGGCGGAATGGGACTGGTCCGAACACTTTGCGGGCCAGCCGGAAACGCTGCGCTATCTCAACCACGTCGCCGACAAATTCGACCTGCGCCGCGATATCCAGTTCAAGAGCCGGGTCACGACGGCGCATTACGACGAGGGCGCGCGGACCTGGACCGTCACGCTGGAGGACGGCAGCCGCTTCCGCACCCGCTTCCTGATCACCGCGATCGGGCCGTTGTCGACCCCGACGCTGCCCAACATCGCTGATCGTGACAGCTTCAAGGGTCCGTCGTTCCATACCGCGCAATGGCCGCACGAGCCGGTCGACTTCAAAGGCAAGCGCGTCGCCGTGATCGGCACCGGCGCTACCGGCGTGCAGACGATCCAGACCATCGCCAAGGACGTCGGCCATCTCACGGTATTCCAGCGTACCCCGAACTGGTGCGCGCCGCTGCATAACGGCAAGATCGACGCCGAGACCCAGAAGGCGATCAAGGCCGGCTATCCCGAAATGTTCGCGCGCTGCCAGGAGACGTTTGCGTGTTTCCTGCACACGCCGGACCCGCGCGGCACGTTCGAGGTCTCGGACGAGGAGCGCGAGGCGTTCTATGAGAAGCTCTATGGCGAGCGCGGCTTCGGGATCTGGCAGGGAAATTTCCGCGACATCCTGACCGACCGCAAGGCGAATGCGACGATCAGCGATTTCGTGGCGCGGAAAATCCGCCAGCGGGTGAAGAATCAGGCTATTGCGGAGAAACTGATTCCCAGGAATCATGGTTTCGGCACCCGCCGGCTGCCGCTCGAGACCTTCTATTACGAGGTCTACAACCGGGACAATGTCGAGCTGGTCGACATCACGGAGACGCCGATCGAGCGGATCACGCCTGAGGGCATCAAGACCAGTGCGCGGGAATTCGAGTTCGACATCATCATCTACGCGACCGGGTTCGACGCCCTCACCGGCAGTTTCGACAAGATCGATTTCCGCGGTGCGGGCGAAGCGCGGCTAAAGGACAAGTGGAAGCACGGGCCGCAGACTTATCTGGGCATTATGGTCCACGAATTTCCCAACATGATGATGCTGATGGGGCCGCACACCGCGCTCGGCAATATTCCGCGCAGCATCGAATACAGTGTCGACTGGGTCACCGGCTTGATGCGCTTTGCGCGGGACAACAAGTTGACGCGGCTGGAGGCTACCACCGCCGGTGTCGATTCATGGACCGATCACGTCAAGGCGCTCGGCGTCGGCCTGTTGTCCAACGAGGTCAACTCCTGGATGACCGGTATCAATTCCAACGTCGAAGGTAAGCAAACCCGCATCATCGCCCGCTACAGCGGCAGCGCGCCGGCCTATCGCGCGCGGTGTGATGAGGTGGCGGCGAACGGATATGAGGAGTTGCGGTTGGGGTAGATCGTAGGGTGGGCAAAGCGAAGCGTGCCCACCACGACCTGCGCCGCTATTGACGATGGGCACGGCACCAAAGCGCCTTTGCCCGCCCTACTCCTTCGCCACTATGTTCTCGTCCTATCAGCTCGGAGAAGTTCAATCTCTTTGCTAATGACCCGACAACATATCCACCGGAGTCTCGCGAACAGTTCATACTCCGATGCACTAAGCCAATGCTTGCCGCTATGGACGATTTTGGATCGCACTTCATAGATTTTTTGAAACCATTGGAGAAGCTCTGCACGATCCTCTTGGCTGTTACCAATGAGAAACGCGCAGCGGTTTCGAAGCAACACGCTGAGCCCTGTTTGATCCGATGAAGGCTTGTCGCCAAGCAATATTTCGAGAACGACCATAGTTTGGATGAACTTCAACAGCTGATCTGGACCTTGGCTATGCCCATCGAAGAACCATTGAGCAGCGAGAAAAATCGGATCAGCCTTTTTTCCTCCTTCAAAGACGACACGCATCGCGCGAAGGACGCTAGTACCTCGTCACAGTGGTTCTGAC
>JACDAG010000426.1 GCA_013695565.1 Bradyrhizobium sp. | reverse complement strand
GTTGATCACGCTGGTGACGCTCTATGGCGGCATGCTCAACGTCATGCACCGCTTCGCCAGTGCGGCGGCGGCGCCGATCTTTCTCAATCTGTCGATGATGGCCACATTGGCGCTGGCCGCGTTCTTTCCGGGCGCAGGTTATGCTGCAGCATGGGGCGTCCTGATCGCAGGTATTCTCGAATTTCTGCTGCTGGCCGGCGACGCCGCCAGGAGCGGCGTCCTGCCGAAGTTCGGCATGCCCAAGCTCGATGACGATGTCCGCGCCTTCTTTCGCGCGCTCGGGCCCGCAACCATTGGTTCGATGGGAACGCAGGTGGCGCTGTTCGCCGACACCATCATCGCAACGTTTCTCGCCGCCGGCGCGCTGTCGGCGCTGTATTATGCCGACCGCCTCAACCAGTTGCCGATCGGTGTGATCGGGATCGCCATCGGCACGGTGCTGTTGCCGGAAATGTCGCGCCGCCTGACGGTGGGCGACCACGCCGGGGCCGCCAAGGCGCAGCGGCGGGCGTTCGATTTCACGCTGCTGTTTTCGATACCCTTCGTCGCCGCGTTCCTCACGGTGCCCGACGTGATCATGAGGGCGATGTTTGCACGCGGCGCATTCTCGAAGGCCGACGCCGCGGCCGCGGGCGCGACGCTGGCGGCCTATGCCGTCGGGCTCATTCCCTTCGTGATGATCCGCAGCGCGGTTGCGACCTTCTATGCCCGCAAGGATACCGCCACGCCGGTCAAGGCCGCGCTGACCGGGGTTGCCGTCAACGTCGTCCTCAAAGTCGCGCTGATGGGGACGCTGGCCCAGATCGGCCTCGCGCTCGCGACTGCGATCGGCGCCTGGATCAATCTGCTGCTGGTGCTCGGTTTTGCAGTGCGAAGAGGGTATCTTCATTTCGATCAGGCATGGGTGAAGTCGCTGCTCAAGTTTGCCGTGTCCGGGATCGTGCTTGCCGCAGCCCTTTGGCTGACCGCGCGATTCGCCGGCGTCTATTTCGCGCAAATGACGAGTTTTCGCGACGAACTCGCGCTGCTGCTGCTGATGGTGACCGGCCTTTTCGTCTATGGCATTTGCATCCTCGTACTGTTCGGCAGAGGCTGGATTTTCTCGCTGATCCGCGGCTAAAGCCGTTTGCGCTTCCTGGCGAACCACGCCAATATGGCGTGAGACAATCAGGCTATTGGAGATACGATGGCAGCTCCCATCAAGTTCGGCGTCGGTCACAGCGTCCGGCGCAAGGAAGACGATGCGCTCATTCGCGGCAAGGGCCGCTATACCGACGACGTTTCGCCGTCTGCTTCCCTGCACGCGCTGATGCTGCGCTCGCCGCACGCGCACGCCAAGTTCACCATCAACGTCACCAAGGCCCGCGGCATGCCCGGCGTCGCCGCGGTGCTGATCGCTGACGACGTCAGGGATCTCGGCGATCTGCCGTGCCTGTTCAATTTCGAGGTCGATCCGTTCACCGGACCTCCGTATCCGATCCTCGCAAAGGATGAAGTCCGCCACGTCGGCGATTCCGTCGCCTTCGTCGTGGCCGATACCATCGATCAGGCCCGCGATGCGATCGAGGCGATCGAGGTCAACTGGACGCCGCTGCCCGCGGTGGTCGGCCTTGTCAACGCCGTCAAGAAAGGCGCGCCGCAGGTCTGGCCCAAGCATGCAGGCAACGTGCTGTTCGACGTGCCGATCGGCGACAAGGCGGCAACCGATGCCGTGTTTGCGAAGGCGCATGCGGTCGCCGAAGTGTCGATCGTCAATCCACGCGTCATCACCAACTTCATGGAAACGCGCGCGGCGGTCGCCGAATATGACGCCAAGAGGGATCATCTGACGCTGACGATCGGCAGCCAGGGCAGCCATCGCCTGCGCGAGATCATCGGTGGCATGGTGCTGAAGATACCGCTGGAAAAGATGCGGGTGATCTGTCCCGACGTCGGCGGCGGCTTCGGCACAAAACTGTTTCCGTATCGCGAATACGCCCTGATTTCGGTTGCCGCGAAAAAGCTGAAGAAAACCATCAAATGGACCGCCGATCGCTCCGACCACTTCATGGGTGACGCGCAGGGACGCGACAACGTCACCACCGCGAAGATGGCGCTGGCCGAGGACGGCAAGTTCTTAGGCATGGACGTCGACCTGATGGGCGACATGGGAGCCTATCTCTCGACCTTCGGTCCCTACATCCCGCATGGCGGCGCCGGCATGCTGCCGGGTCTCTACGATATCCGGACCTTCCACTGCCGCGTCCGCACCGTGTTCACCAACACCGTCCCGGTCGATGCCTATCGCGGCGCGGGCCGCCCCGAAGCGGCCTATGTGATCGAGCGGTTGGTGGATGCGGCGGCGCGAAAACTCGGCATGACGCCCGATGCCATCAGGCGCAAGAATTTCATCTCGCCGAAAGCGATGCCCTACAAGACCATCACCGACAAGGTCTATGACTCCGGCGATTTCGCCGCGCATATGAAGCGCGCGATGGAAGTCGCCAACTGGAAGGAATTCCCCAAGCGCGCCAAGGCCGCCAAGAAGGCGGGACTTGTACGTGGCATTGGCCTCGCAAGCTATGTCGAGGTCTGCGGCACCATGGGCGATGAGACCGCCAACGTGGCGCTCGATCCCAATGGCGACGTCACCATCCTGATCGGCACCCAGTCGACCGGGCAGGGCCACCAGACCGCCTATGCGCAATTGATCGCCGAGCAGTTCGGCCTGGCGCCCGAGCGCGTGCACATCGTGCAGGGCGATACCGATCGCGTTGCCACGGGCCTCGGCACCGGCGGTTCGGCCTCGATCCCGACCGGCGGCGTCAGCGTGCAGCGCGCGGCCCATGATCTCGGCGGCAAGCTGAAGGAAATCGCAGCCGAAGCGCTGGAGACCAGCGCCGGCGATCTCGAGATCAGCGACGGCAGGATACGGATTGCGGGCACCGACCGCTCGGTGAGTTTTGCCGATCTGGCGAAACGTCCAGGCGTCGATCCGTCCAAGCTGAATGCGAGCGCGACCTTCAACCAGGCCGATGGCACCTATCCGAACGGCACGCATCTCGCCGAAATCGAAATCGATCCGGCCACGGGGATCATCAGGATCGTCAACTACGTCATTGTCGACGATTTCGGGGTGACGCTCAATCCGCTGCTGCTGGCCGGCCAGGTCTATGGCGGCGCGATGCAGGGGATCGGGCAGGCCCTGATGGAGCAGGCGGTGTTCTCCAGCGACGGCCAACTCGTCACCGGCACCTTCATGGATTACGCGATGCCGCGCGCGGCCGACGGTCCGTCATTCCACTTCGAGACCCATAACGTTCCCTGCACCACCAATCCCCTGGGCGTGAAGGGTGCGGGCGAGGCCGGTGCGATCGGCTCCTGTCCGGCGGTGGTCAATGCGATCGTCGAGGGTCTTTGGCGCGAATACAAGATTGATCACATCGACATGCCGGCAACCGCCGAACGGGTCTGGATCGCGATCCGGGAGGCGCAGCGCCGGCATAATCTCTGATTTTTTGTCGCAGTTGGAATTCCCTGGAATTATTCTAAGCTCCCGGTGTTGGCTAAATCAGCCGAGGTTCGCGGCGACCGCGGACAGGCTTGGGTCACAAAATGAGGGGTCTGGCGAATGAAACGGGTTTTGTTGGTTGCAGGAGCACTGTTGCTCAGTGTTGGCGTTGGCGTGGCGCAGCAGGATGCCGTCAATGGCGCTCAGGACGCCATGAAGGCCAATGGAAAGAATTTGGGCGGCGTGCTGAGCCCGATGTTCAAGGGCGACAAGCCCTATGATCAGGCCGCGGTCGATGCGGCTCTCACCCAACTCGACGACACCGCCAAGAAGCTCCCGACCATGTTCCCCGCCAGCATGAAGGACGCCAAATGGGAGGGTGATTTCAGCCCCTCGCCCAAGATCTGGGAAGACAAGGCCGGCTTTGACGCTAAGGTCGCCAGCTTCGCCAAGGCCGTGACCGAGGCCAAGGCCAAGATCAAGGATCTCGATTCGCTGAAGGCGAATTTCCCCGGCATCGGCAAGGAATGCGGCGGTTGCCACGAGACCTTCCGCGTCAAGAAGGGCTGAACTCGAACTTTGTGGTCCCGGCCAAGCGAAAGCGCGAGCCCGGACGACGACTTGGTGTTTATGCGACAAAAAGGGCGGACGCTTGAAAGCCTCCGCCCTTCTCTTTTTCATCTGTCGAAGAACTTACTCCGTCACCCCAGTGCGAAGACTACTCCGTCACCCCGGTGCGAAGACTGCTTCTCACCCCGGTGCGAAGTCCTTACTTCATCACCTGGCCGCGGATTTCGCCGCCCGGATTGGCCGCGGTGTGAATGTTGACATAGTACTTGCCGCCCGTGAGATCGGCGGCCTGCGCGTCCGTCAGCGTGGCGCTGCCCTCGACCGGGCTCGATCCCGCGTTCGGGATCGGAACCGCGACGCCGCCGTTCTTGCCGGCTTCGGCGGGCCCGTGGAAATGCGCGGCGGTGGTGGGGCCGGAGAGGCCTGAATAGGTCACCTTCCAGCTCAGCTTCTTGCTGGCGGGATCATAGTCGATGTCGGCGGTTCCGCTGGCGGCGCTGGTATTTGGCGGTACTTCGGACTTGCCATCCAGTGTTGCCTTCATCTTGTCGGCGAAGGCGGGGCCCGCGAATGCAACGGCTGCACCGAGCGCAAGCGTGGCAAGCATGATCTTGTTCGACATGGTTTTCTCCCTTTTGACATCAAAAGACGGTGTCGGTTTCAAAACAATGGCTTTTCGGATTTATTCCCAATACGGCGTTGAGTTGTTGAAATTGATGGAAGCTTCCAGCCAAATTTGTGTTCATACTGGCTGCGATATTGAAGCGCTCGATGACGGATTGGCGAAATGCTGAAGCGACTTTTCCTCCTGGCCGTTCTAGCCGGCGTCGCCGGTCTTTGCATTTTCTGGTGGCTGACGATTCCTGCCGTCGTCGCCGCGAATTCGCTGCCGCAATACACGCCCAACCTCGCCAACGGCCTCACAACGTTCAATGCCGGTGGATGTTCCTCCTGCCACGCGGTGCCGAACCAGCCCGATCGCCTCAAGCTCGGCGGTGGCTTGCCGATGCCGTCACCGTTCGGCACGTTCAATGTCCCCAATATCTCGCCCGATCCAAAGGACGGTATCGGTCGATGGAGCGAAGCGGATTTCGTCACCGCCGTGCTCAAGGGCACGTCGCCGGCGGGCGCTCATTACTTTCCGGCGTTTCCCTATGCCTCCTACCAGCATGCCAGGGTTGAAGACGTCCGCGACCTCTTTGCCTATCTAAAGACGCTGGCGCCGGTGACCGGCAAGGCGCGCGACCATGACGTGCCGTTCCCGTTCAACGTCCGCCGCAATGTCGGGGTGTGGAAATTCCTGTTCATGGACGGCAAGCCGTTCACGGCCGATGCCAGCCGGTCCGCGCAATGGAATCGCGGCGCCTATCTCGTCAACAGCCTCGGCCATTGCGCGGAGTGCCACAGCCCGCGCAATTTCCTTGGCGGCATCGTCGATATCAAGCGTTTTGCCGGCGGACCCAATCCGGAAGGCGAGGGCTGGGTGCCCAACATCACGCAGAAAAGATTATCGGACTGGAGCGCGAAGGATTTTTCGTACTTCCTCGAGAGCGGACTGACGCCCGACGGTGACACTGCCGGCGGCGCGATGGCGCGCGTGATCCGCAACACCTCGCAATTGTCGCCTGAAGATCGTACCGCGATGGCGGAATATCTGAAATCGCTGCCGGCGGTGGAGGGACCTCCACGGCCGAAGAAGGCGGAGAAGTCCTAAGACCTCGGCCCTGAATGCATCAGAGCCGAGGTCTTATTTCTTGACCTGCGGTCGTCACGCGGACCGCCATTTCGCATCACTCGAACGTATTGACCATGCCGGCCTTGGCGAGTGCCGCCTTGCGGACACCCATCCACTCCTCGGTGAGTTTTGCGGCATCGGAAGCCGGGCTGCCCTTGATGTAGTCGTTCCACGCCGTGATCAGAACTTCCTGCCGCTTGAGCAGCGCGTTGTTGTGCTTGTCCTGGTCGTCGCTCCAGGCACCCACCTCCTTGAGAGCCTTGACCGCGCCCTTGTGCGTTGGCACCGCCCAGTTCTTCGCCTGCGCCTTCACCGCAAGCCCGCTGGCGCCGGGCGCATTGTCCTTGTAGCCGTCATAGCCGTCGATCATCGCCTTGGTCAGCGTGTAGACCTCGTCTTCGGACTGACTGCCGTAGACGCTGTAGATCGGATATGGATAGGTCCCCATCTGGATCGGCTTGTCCTTGGCAAATTCACCCGCGCCGCAGGTGGCGTCATGCTCCGTGAAATAGGGGCCGACCTTGCGCATGCGCTCCCATCCCGCCTTGTCGGTGAATGGCATGGTGGGCCAGGTGATGCCGCGCGGCGATGTCTGCAGTTCCTTGGCGGGCCCGGAGATCGTCGAGCCGAATACCGCATCGGTATCGTTGTTGATGATACCTTTCCACATCGCATTGTTGCCCGCGAATTCCACAATCTTGACGTCCTTTGCCGTCAAATTTGCGAACGCCAGCACGGCAAGCGCATTCTGGTTGAGCGCAGGAGAACCGACCACGAAGCCGATGCGCTTGCCCTTCAGGTCGGCGTAGCTTTTGACGCCGGTGTCGGCGGCGACTGCCAGCGAAAGGCCGTTGCAGTCGATCGAACTCAGCGTGATCTGGATGGGCTGCGGTCCCCATTCCCGGGTCGCGAATTCGAACACGCCTTCCTGTGCGAAATAAACCCCGACGCCCATCGCTGAGATGCTGGCGCGGTTGAGGCGCAGCGGTTGAAGGCGGGCGACGTCGTTGCCGGCCGGCAGCACGCGCGTATCCGAGCCGTACTTGTCCTTGAACATCTTGCCGACGGCGACGGTGATGTTGAAGCCGGACGTGCCGGTGTCATAGGCCGTCATCGTTATCGTCGGCGGCAATTTCACTTGTGCGAGGGCGGGCGATGTCGCGACCGCGGTTCCGGCTAACGCAATGGCGGCAAGCTTGATGACTAAATCGATCAATTCCATTCCTCCCTTTGGCCGGCGTTGCAGCCGTGAGCCGCAGGCTAGCCGTGCTCCATGCCCCGCAAAGGAGACGTGAGCTAGAGGCAGGCTCTGCGTGTTGTTAGGATGCTCGCGGATTTCTGCATCGACTGCAAGGAAGGCAGGACTGCCGTTCCGCGTCAGCTTGACGCGTTGCGCTGCCCGAAATGACGGCGAGGAGGTACGAATCCCCGTTTACGCCAACCTTTGCATCCCGAGGTCGTCCGCGACCTGATCCAGCCCGCGCATCAGTGCGTCCGGAATCGGAATGCTGTCGCGCATCCGTGTCGCCCGCGTGGCGTGGCTGCGTTCGCCAGGAACGAAGATCCGCTCCACGCCCGGCATCCGCTCGGAGTTTCTGAAGTCGCGCACCAGCGCATCGACGCTGGCCTTGAAAATGGCGACATCGCCGAAGGCGGCGATATTGATCGCCGCGACCGCCTGTCCGGTATGGGTGACGCTGTCGTCGTCATGGTTGAAATCGATCACGTCCCGGCCCATCGCCGCACCGCCCAGGGTCCCTGCGAGGAGGCCGATGATCATGGCGAGCCCATAGCCCTTGTAGCCGGCCTCCATGCCGCCGAGCGGCAGCAGCATGCCTTCATCGGCGCGCTTCGGATCGGTCAGCGGCTTGCCCGCGCGATCGATCATCCAGCCCTCCGGCATGGTCTCGCCGCGCAGCGCCTTGGACTTCACTTTTCCATAGGCTGCTACCGTCGTCGCCATGTCGAGGATAATGGGCTTTTCATCACCGGCCGGGATCGCCGCTGCGATCGGGTTGGTCGACAGCAGCATGTCGAGGCCACCCCAGGGCGGCAGATGATTGGCATTGCCGACCGCGAAATACAGCCCGATCATGTCGTGCTTCAGCGGCATCGACGCATAAAGCGACGCCGGGCCGGCATGGTTGCTGTATTGCGAGTTGACCCACGCGATCCCCGTGGTGCGCGCCTTTTCGATCGCGATTTCGGCCGCGCGCTTCATCACGAGGTGGCCCATGCCGTTGTCGCCGTTCAGCAGTGCGGTGGAGGCGTGCTCGTGCACCACCGTGATGTTGGGCCGCACGTTGAATCCTCCAGCCTTGATGCGGCGGGCATATTGCGGCAACCGGCTGACGCCGTGGCCGTCCGACCCCTGCAGATCGGCTTCCGCCATCAGCGTGGCGACCGTCATGGCGTCGGCTTCCGGCAGGCCCAGCCCGGTCATGGCTTCCCGGATGAAGTCCTTCAGCCGGTCGAATGTCACTGTCGATGTCGTCAGGATACCAACTCCTGTTTTTGTTATGGCGCGATAGGGCGGATCTTATCGTGGCAAAATCCTAGCCGGATAGAAAGCGTACCGACGCAGTGGCGATGGCGATAGTCACGGCGGTGCCGACCTCGTGGAGCATATCGCCGGCATGGAACGGACAGTCGACGGCGATGTCGGCGGTGCCTGCACGCACGCCATAGCGCACGCTGGCGCCGAGGAATTCGCGGTAAGTGACCGTGCCGACGGCGGCTGTCCGGTCCGGTCCCGTACTCTCGCTTGCACCGATGATCGCGCAATCCTGCGGCCGGAACACCATGCGCGCGCCCGGTGCCACGTTGCGATCCGCAGCAACGGGTATCTTGGGGCCGCCGGCCACCTCAAACGCGCGCGACGCGCCGACGCCCACAACGCGGCCCTCGACAATGTTTGCCGTTCCGAGAAAGTTAGCCACGAACAGATTGGCCGGCCGCTCGTAGAGGTCTTTCGGGGTACCGACCTGCTGGATCACGCCGTGGTTCATCACCGCAATCCGGTCGCAGACGGTGTTGGCCTCTTCCTGGTCGTGGGTGACGAAGATGGTCGTTAGCCCAAGCCGCTGCTGCAGTTCGCGCAGTTCGCGGCGCACCTGGACGCGCAGCTTGGCGTCGAGGTTCGACAAGGGTTCATCGAGCAACAGCAATTTCGGCTCGACTGCGATCGTGCGCGCCAGCGCCACGCGTTGCTGCTGCCCGCCTGAGAGCTGCGCCGGGCGGCGTTGATCGAGCCCGGTGAGCCCGACCAGTTCGAGTGCTGCCGCGACGCGCGGGCCGATCTCGGCGCGCGGCACGCGCTTTTCCTCGAGGCCGAAGGCGACATTGCGCGCCACCGTCATATGCGGCCACAGCGCGTAGGACTGGAACACCATGCCGATGTCGCGCTTCCACGGCGGCAGGCCGGAAATATCCTTCTCGCCCACCAGCACCCGTCCGCTGTCGGCGTGGTTGAAGCCGGCGATCAGCCGCAGCAATGTGGTCTTGCCGCAACCGGAGGGGCCGAGAAACGCGAAGAACTCGCCGGGACGGATGTCGAGATCGATCGACTTCAGGACGTGATTGTCGCCATAGGACAGGTTGACCGCTTCAATCCGGACCCCGACCGCAGGCGCTCGATGGGCTGATACGGTCATCATGAGCATCAATGTCCTGCTTGCGGCATGGCGCGGCCACGCTCGATCACGAAATGCGACAGGATGGTGCAGACCGCCACCAGCAGCACGGCGATGACGCCGAGCGCCGCACCGGGGCCGCGGCCCGCCGCCG
This sequence comes from Bradyrhizobium sp., assembly GCA_013695565.1. Classification (GTDB taxonomy): domain Bacteria; phylum Pseudomonadota; class Alphaproteobacteria; order Rhizobiales; family Xanthobacteraceae; genus Bradyrhizobium. Next base: position 1,644 of record JACDAG010000426.1, on the reverse strand, counting down.
ATTGCATCAGGACGTAAAGGCCGTAAGCCAGCGGCGCGTCGGAATTGGACTGCACCAGCATCAGCGTCGCCGAGAGTTCGACGGCGGCCGTCGCAAAACTGGTGACGAAGCCGGCGAGAATGCCGCCCATCATCAGCGGTGTCACGATTCGGCGGACGGTACGCAGCTTGGTGGCGCCGAGATTTTCGGCGGCTTCTTCCAGCGATACCGATATCTGCTGCAGCGCCGCGTAGCAGGCCCGCAGCGCATAGGGCAGGCGGCGGATCGCCAGCGCCAGCACAATCACGATCCACAGCGCCGCCAGCGGCGTGCCGTCCCACAATTTCACGCCGTAAAACGCGCGCAGATAGCCGATGCCGAGCACGATGCCGGGAACGGCAAGCGCCGCCGAGGCCGCCCAGTCCAGCGCATCGCGCCCGATCAGTTTTGTACGCAGCACCAGATAGGCGATCGCGGTGCCCAGCACGACGTCGATCAATCCGGCCAACGAGGCGTAGACCAGCGTGTTCTTGATATACAGCGAGCTCTCGCCGAAAATTCGCGCGTAATGCGCCATGGTATAGCCGTCCGGCAGCGGCGAGAACGACCACACCGTCGAGAACGACAACAGCAGCAGGCCGACATGCGGCGCCAGCACCAGCAGCAGAATTAACGTCACGGTGAGGTATGCCAGCACGCTCTCATGGGGTCGCAGCACCCGACGGGCGAGCCCGCCGCCGCCGCCGCGCTGCACGGTCGAATAGTCGGTGCCGCGGGTCGCCAGCGCCGAGAGCGCCATCGCCGCGACGGAGGCCACGATCAGCACCACCGCGATCACATAGCCCATGGGATCGGCAATCCCGATCGAGGTGACGCGCAGATAGGCCTGCGGCGCCAGCATGTCCTTGACGTTCAGCAAGAGCGGCGTGGCGAGATCGTCGAACACTTTCACGAACACCAGCGAGGCACCGGCGATATAGCCGGGCATTGCCAGCGGAAACACGATGCGGCGAAACAGGCGAAATCCGGACGAGCCGAGGTTTTGCGCGGCTTCTTCCATCGAGGCGTCGATGTTGCGCAGCGCCGCCGAGAGGTTGATCAGGATGAAGGGGAAATAGTGGATCGACTGCACGAAGATGACGCCGTTGAGGCCCTCCATGAACGCGATCTTGAAACCGAACGCGTCGTCGAGCAGCAGATTGACGCTGCCGTTGCGGCCGAAGAACAGCTGCATCGCCACAGCGCCAACGAATGGCGGCATGATCAGCGGCAGGAATCCCAGCGTCTGGATCAGCGCCGTGCCGCGAAACGCAAAGCGCGAGGTGATATAGGCGAGCGGCAGCGCCAGGATCGAGGCGCCGACAACCGCCATCGCCGAGACGTAAAATGAGTTCCAGAACGAGCGCAGGAACAGGTCGGTGCGGAAGAAGTCGGCGAAGTTGACCAGAGTAAAGCCGCCGCCACCCTTTTCGGTGAACGCCACATAGATCACGGTCGCCGCCGGCCAGACCAGGAATAGCGCGAGGAAAATCGCAATGCCGAGCGCCAGCGCGATCTGCCCCGGCGTCGCTGACAGTCTGGCGCGGGCGCGAGGGGCGGGGATGGCGAGGCTCATGGGCGGAGTATCGACTTGAAAGTCGTCCCGGCGAAGGCCGGGACCCATAC
>JACDAG010000421.1 GCA_013695565.1 Bradyrhizobium sp. | reverse complement strand
GGGGGACGACAACTTCCTTCGGAGCAGGTAGCGCCCCCCTACGACCCCTTCTCCACATTCATCATCTTCTGGATCCGCTTCGCCAGCACCGCCCAATAGGTCGCCGGCCGGAAGCGTTGCAGCAGATCCATGAAGCGCGCGTCGCTGCCGATCAGGATGCGCGGCTGGTTCTTCTCGATCCCGGTGATGATGCGCTGCGCCGCGGCCGCCGGCGATTTTGTCGCCATCGCCTCGAAGCGGTCGATCGATTCGGCGCGGCGGGCGTTGTCGGTGATGCCGGTGCCGGTGCGGGAGTTGCGCGCGATGTTGGTGGCGACGCCGCCGGGATGGACCACCGTCAATCGCACCGAACTGTTCGCCATCGCCAGTTCATGCCGCAGGCTCTCCGAAAAGCCGCGCACCGCGAATTTCGCCGCGCAATACGCGGTCTGGCCGGGCGGCGCGACGATGCCGAAGATCGAGGACAAATTGACGATATGGGCCTCGCGCTGCTTCGCCAGTATCGGCAGGAAGGCGCGCGTGCCATGCACCACGCCCCAGAAATTGATGTCGAACAGCCACTCCATCTGCGCCTGATCGACCTCGTTGAAATTGCCGAGCAGGGCGACGCCGGCATTGTTGATCACGATGTTCAGCCCGGGATGCGCGGCGGCGGCCGCCGCGGCGAATTCCAGGATCTGGCCGGGTTCGCCGACATCGACGCGGTGCGTGCTGACCTTGCGCTGCGTCGTCTTGGCGATCTCGGCGGCGACCGATTGCAGGCCAGCCTCGTCACGATCGGCCAGCGCCAGATCGCAGCCGCGCTCGGCCAATGTCAGCGCCAGCGCACGTCCGATGCCGCTGGCGGCCCCGGTGACGGCGGCCGCCGATCCATTGATTGCAGTCATATGAGTTCAGCTCCAACAAATGAAAAATCCGCGAGATGAAAAACCAGCGCCGGCTCCCGGAAAGGCCGGGTTCCCGCATCTTTCGCAAATTGGAACCGAACATAAAGCGATTTCCGCTCTTAACCCCCGTTAGATTGATGAATGCCCATTCAGGGAGTCGACTTATGGGACAATCAAAGCCATTCCGCGCGACCGCACTCGTTGTCGAAGACGATCCGATGCAGCGGGAAATGATCTGCCTGTTGCTGGAAGAGAGCGACATGGAGGTGATCGAATGCGAAAGCGCGGAGGCTGCCGAACTTGTCCTGGAGGAGGCGGGGGCAAGCCTCGTGCTGATGATGACCGACGTCCAGCTCGCCGGCCACAAGAATGGCGTCGATCTCGCTTATGTCGCCAAGAAATTCAATCCGGACATGGACGTGATCGTCACCTCGGGCGTTCCGCTACGGCTGGAGCTGCCGGAGGGCGCCAAATTCTGGACCAAGCCGTGGGCGCCGCTGGATGTGATCCGCGAGGCGGAAAAGATGTCGATGGCCTGGAGCCGGATGGGCGAGGCGTAGCGGGGCAAAGCGCGAATCCCTTCCGCGGCCGGCCGCGCCACGATATGGTCCGCCGTCAGAAAGAAACAGGGTATCGCGCAATGACATGGTCCTTCCTGCTGACCACGCTGATCGTGGTCGCATCCCCCGGCACCGGCGTGCTCTACACGCTGGCGGTGGCGCTGACGCAAGGCGGCCGCGCCTCTATCGCCGCCGCCTTTGGCTGCACGCTCGGGATCCTGCCGCAGATGATCGCCGCGATGCTTGGGCTCGCCGCCGTGCTGCACACCAGCGCCTTGGCGTTCGCGGCGTTGAAATGGTGCGGGGTGGTCTATCTGCTCTATATGGCCTGGCAGGCGCTGCGCGAGACCGGTGCGCTTGCGATCGATGCAAAGACCGATGCAAGTCCGGCGGCGGGTCGATCGAGCCGAAAGGTGATCGTCACGGCGATTTTGATCAACATCCTCAATCCGAAACTGTCGATCTTCTTCCTGGCGTTCCTGCCGCAATTCATCGCCGTCGACGAGGCCTATCCTTTGGCGCGGATGCTGGAATTGAGCGGGGTCTTCATGGCGATGACCTTTGCGGTGTTCGCCGTCTACGGCCTGTTCGCGGCCGGCGTCCGCGACCGCGTCATCACCCGGCCCAGGGTGATGGCCTGGCTGCGCCGCAGTTTTGCGGCGGGCTTCGCAGCCTTGGGCGCGAAGCTGGCGTTTGCGGAACGGTAGACTTTATGGATCGGTAGAATTCCGGGCACAAAAAAGCAGGCCCGAGGCCCGCCGCTTTCGAAACTGGTCGCTTGAAATTGGAAGCCCGGGCGGAACTGAGCGCCCCACCCGGGCCAAAATTCACTTCTTCGACTTCTTGGCCTTCTTCGCCTTCTTCGCCTTTTTCGCCTTCTTCGCTTTCTTAGCCATAGTATCCTCTTAAGGTTTTAATGGGTTGAAACGCGACTCCGAGGCATGCTTGGCGGAGGGCCAACCTCGCAACATCCTCGACAGCGATTGCAACAGATTCGCGGGCGACTGCCGCGTGCTGTCACGTCGCCGTCATCACGTTATCCACAGTTGTCTTGCATTTTGATGCATTTTTTCACCAAAACGCCACTCGCATCGCCATCGGCGCTCGCGCGCATCATGCTTAACGATGCCCCAACGCGCGCGCTCTTCATCAATTTAAAACCACGGTGTGGATTAGACGGCGGCGGTGAGAGTCCGTTAAGCGCCGCGGGCGCACCTTGTCCGTAAGACAACGGGGATTGTCGATCGGGGAAACGTTCCGGGGGCGAAAGCTCTTGGGCGATCTAACAGGGGAGACGGGGCCGTAAGCGTCCCGGGTTCGCAATGCTGAGCGTTCCGACGCTGTGGACGGTGTTCGTCATCAACTTTCTCGCGCTGGGCCTGATCTGGGCCTACGTGATCCGCAGCTATCCGTCATTCCATGCCGCGCGGTTCTGGACCGGCTCGTCCTTTGTCGCGGCCGCAGGTGCTGCCGTCGCGATGCTGCGGGTGGTGACGGATTCGCTGGTGCCGCTGCTCGCCGCCGGCACCGCGATGATTTTCGCGCTTTGCCTCGCCGCGATGGGCATCCAGAAATTCTTCAACAAGCCGGTTTCGTGGCGCGCCACCTGGCTGATCATGGGGCTGAGCTTTGCCGGCCTTTCGTTTTTCATGTTCGGCTATGACAGCTCGTCCGCGCGCCTCACCATTTTTACGATCGGCCAGGTCCTTCCGCTGGCACTGAGCGTCAAACTCTTGCTGACCCCGCATGAGGGTCGCGTCAATCCGGGCGCGCGGCTGGCCGCCGTCGTCGCCAGCCTCATCATCGCCATTTACGCCGTCCGGCTGGTCGCCGGCATTGCCGCCGGCTTCTCCTACATGCATTTCAGCCCGGCGCAGTCGGTGGTGATCCTGATGCTGGTGTTCCTGTCGATGGCGCTGAACTTCGGCTTCCTGCTGATGGCGATCGATCATCTGCGCAGTGAAGTCGCCGATCTGGCGCTGCTCGACGACCTCACCGGCGTCGGCAACCGCCGCCATCTGCTGCAGCGCCTGACCGAGGAATGCGCCCGCTCGGAGCGCAGCAACCAGCCCTTCGCGCTGTTGGTGATCGACCTCGACGGCTTCAAGAGCATCAACGACACCCACGGCCACGCCGCCGGCGACGCCTGCCTGCAGCACTTCACCCTGATGGCGCAAACCCGCCTGCGGCCCGGCGACATGCTGGCGCGGTCCGGCGGCGACGAATTCTGCATCGTGCTGCCGTCCTCGACCTTGCGCGAGGGCGCGATGATCGCGCGCCGGGTGCTGGAAGTATGCCGTGCCGACGCCGAGCAATGCATGGGCGGCGATATACCGATCTCGGTCTCGATCGGCGTCGCGCAATGGACCCGGGAGATGGGCGCATTCCCCGATCGCCTGATCGCGGCCGCCGACCACGCGCTCTACGACGCCAAGAAGGACGGCCGTAACTGCCTTGCCACCTACGAGCCCGCGCCGCCGCTGGCGCCCGAGCTCGAAATAGCCGTGATGGCGGATGTGACCCTGCGCAAACTCGCCTGAACATGGTACTCAGGGGGTCTCACTGGACCCCCGCGTATGAACCTCCGTCGTCTTGCGATCGCGCTTTGCGCCATCGCGTTCGCTGTTCCCGCATCTGCCCAAACGTCTGATCTTGCCGCCATCGCGCGATCCTCGGGCACGCCCGATATCCCCGGCCTGAAGATGGTCTGGCTGGCGCCCTGGGGCGACGCCGCAAAAGCCCATCCCTGGCGCAACATCATCGTGCACCAGACCGAAGGCCCGGCCGGTTCGGCCCGCGGCGGCGCGCAGGCGCAATCCAAAAACCCGACGCGGCGCGGCGTCATGGTCTGGGTCGAAACCGACGGCACCGTGTACTGGGCGGTGGCGGAAAACCTGGTGCCGACCCATGGCGACGGCGGCAACCGCAACGACAACAAATACATCGATAACCGCCCGACCTTTCGCCAGGTGGTCGGCAGCAATTCGGTCGGCGTGGAATTCGCCGGCAATTTTCCCGATGTGACGCAAGGGCCGACCGAGGCGCAGGTCGCGGCGTGGCGCATCCTCGTCAAGGTCTTGCGCGCGCGTTACGGCATCCCGCTGACGCGGGTCTATGCGCACAACTGGATCGACTACAAGGACGCCCGCTATTGCGAAGGCTGCGCGCTCGCCAAGCTGGCGCGCGAGTGGGGCGAGTAGGGAAGCCCGGCTGTCGTCCCTGCGAAAGCAGGGACCCATACCCACGACTCTTCATTGCTGCGACGCGGATGAAGAAAGGCAACGACCACTGCCTTTCTCATATCTGCTGCGGCGTATGGGTCCGCCGCTTTCGCGGGGACGACACTGAAATGTGTTGAAGCACACCCCGCAAAAACAAAAAGCCGGCGTTGCCGCCGGCTTTCGTCGTTCATTACCTCATCAACCTGCGCGATTAGTGCGCGGCTTCCAGGACGGCGGCTTCCTGCCTGGCGATCGTGCCTTTGACGGCCGACTGCACCTTCTCGAAAGCCCGGACCTCGATCTGCCGCACGCGCTCGCGCGACACGCCGAATTCGGCGGCGAGGTCTTCCAGCGTCATCGGCTCTTCCGCCAGACGCCGCGCTTCGAAGATGCGGCGTTCGCGCGGGTTGAGCACACCGATGGCGCCGTTCAACGCCTGCCGGCGATGATCGAACTCCTCGTGTTCGGCCATGATGGCTTCCTGGTTGGGCGAGTTATCGACCAGCCAGTCCTGCCATTCGCCGGCTTCACCATCGTCACGGATCGGCGCGTTGAGCGACGCGTCGCCACCGAGGCGGCGGTTCATGTCGATCACGTCCTGATTCGTCACGCCGAGGCGCTTGGCAATGATCGCCACCTGGTCGGGGCGGAGATCGCCCTCGTCCAGCGCGGAAATCTTGCTCTTCGCCTTGCGCAGGTTGAAGAACAGCTTCTTCTGGTTCGCGGTGGTGCCCATCTTCACGAGCGACCACGAACGCAGGATGTACTCTTGTATCGACGCCTTGATCCACCACATGGCGTAGGTAGCGAGTCGGAAGCCCTTTTCGGGCTCGAACCGCTTCACCGCCTGCATCAGGCCGACATTGCCTTCCGAAACGACTTCGGAGATTGGCAATCCGTAGCCGCGATAGCCCATGGCGATCTTGGCCACGAGCCGGAGATGGCTGGTGACGAGGTG
>JACDAG010000410.1 GCA_013695565.1 Bradyrhizobium sp. | reverse complement strand
CCTGGGAGACATTCGATTTCCCAGGGCGCTACGGAGGCAAAAGAGCCGTTCTCCGGGGAGAGCTCGCTATAAGCCGTAAAGCCATTGCGCAGGGAATGTCGGATGTTCTCCGCTGCCCTGTATGCTCATGTGCATGTTTCCTAGTGCACGTCGCACATGAGACCTCGGGTGCAGCGCGCATCCGGCATTCCCTGCGCCCTCTCATTGGAGGGCAAGGAATTTTCTGGCAAAGCTCGGGCGTAACAAGCCGCGAGATCGCGAAACTGTATCTCCGTCATCCCGGACGAACGCACTTGCGTTCGCTCGGGAGGCGCGAGCGCAGCGAGCCTCGAAGGATGAATCGGCCGGGCCGTCGTCCTTCGAGGGCCATGCTGCGCGCGGCCACCTCAGGATGACGGATTGAGATTGGGCAGAGCGCTATTCCGGCTTCACCGAGGGCTGCACCAACAGCGTCGGCACGCCGCAGGTGCCTTTGCGCACGGTCATCACGCGCGTCCCCGGCTTGCGGCCGTTGCGAATTTCGGAAACGTCGACCCCCGCAGCCGTCAGCCGCGCATGGGTGGCATCGGCGTCGGCGACGCGCCAGCACATACCACGAAGCTTGTCCTGAACCTTGTCCTGCGTCCTGTCCCCCGGCTTGCCCGGCCGGTGCGTCACCTCGACGATGAGGTCGCCGCAGCGGAAGAACATCAGCCGGCCCCAATCGGGATGCGAGCGGTCAAGCGCCATGTCGAGCCCGAGCCGCGCGCCATAGAGCGCCGCCGCCCGTTCGGGATCATCCGTCGAGACCACCACATGGTCCATCGCGGTGATCGGCCCCTCCCCGCTTGCAACGGAGCGCGAGCGTTCCCCGGCGCGTTCAAGGAAGAACAGCCGGATGCCGCGGGTCGCATCGGCGGACGCACGCGTCCGTTTCCACGACAGCGTGGCGCCGGAGATGGCGTCCTTGCTTTCCACCTCGGCGACCGGCTCCGGCTTCAGGGTCAGCCGGTCGAGCCGGCGATGCATTTTCGCGATGTCGTCGGTCCGGAAACAGAGGCTCGCCAATCCCTCGCCCTGCGCGGCCAGCACGTTGCGGATCCGGTCCGCGGTCTCGCCGTTGCCGGCCGGCGCCATCAATTCCAGCGACATGTTGTCGAGCGTGAACAGCACGCGGTCGACGCCATCGCCGGAGTTTCTCCAGGAGGGATCTTGCGCAAACAGCGTCTGGTAGGCGGTCGTGCCCGCGGCGATATCGCCGGTGAGAACGACGACGTGATCGAGGCCTGTAATCACGGAAATAGCCTCCCCTTTTGTCGCACCGGGAACCCCGGACATGCTGGCGATGCCCTCGGGGATGGTCGTAGTCTCCCCACATTCGTATCTCAAGCCGCAAACACGGCACGGATGCGAAAAATTTCAGCGAATGCATCCGACAACCGGTGCTAATGTAGCGTGCCGGGCCGGACCCACCTTCAGCCCAATACTCTGAAGTACAATGACGGAAAACGAATGCAGGCCCTCTTCATCGGACAAACCTATATCGACGTCACCTTCATTACCGACCACATGCCGACCGGCGACGAAAAGCATGTGGCCTCGGCCTACGCGGTGTCCTTTGGCGGCAACGCGGTCACGGCGGCGTTCTGCTGCGCCAAGCTCGGCGTGGTGCCGGACCTGATCGCGACCATCGCCAATGACTGGCTCGGCCGCATGTTCATGGACATGAGCGCGAAATACGGCATCTCGATCCATCCGCGCAAGGTCAACGCCTCCTCGCTGTCCTTCATCATGCCGAAGGACGGCAAGCGCGCCATCGTGCGCTGCCGCGACGACGAGCACATCCATCCCTTCCCGATGCTCAATCTCAGGGGCTGCCGCGCGCTGCATATCGACGGCCATCAGCCGGATGCCGCCATCCACTACGCCAGGCTGTGCCGCGAGGACGGAATTTTGACGTCGCTCGACGGCGGCGGCCTGCGCACCAACACCCATGAGCTCTTGGAATTCATCGACGTCGCCATCGTCGCCGAACGGCTGTGCGAGCAGATGGACCTGACGCCGGAGGCAATGCTGGACTATCTCAAAAGCCGCGGCTGCCGCGTCGGCGGCGTCACCCAGGGCGAGAAAGGCCTGCTGTGGTACGACGAAACCGGTGCGGTTCGCGCGCTGCCGGCGCTACCGATCTCGCGCGAGCGCGTGATCGATACCAACGGCGCCGGCGACGTGTTCCACGGCGCCTACATCTACTCCTATCTGGCCAACCCCGGCAAAAGCTGGCAGGACCATTTCGAATTCGCACGCGCCGCTTCCACCTATAAAATCCAGCGCCTCGGCAACGAGGCCGGATTGCCGGCGCTGCCCGACATCGAGGCCGTCAAGCAGGAGTTTCAAATCGGCCGCAAGAAGGAGTTCTGGGATTAGGCATTTTGGGGGCTAACATGGGGCGCGTCTTCGTCGCCGGCAGCATCAACATGGATGTGGTGGCGACCGCCGACCGGCATCCGCTTGTCGGCGAGACCGTCGCCGGCAAAGCCGTGCTGTATTTTCCCGGCGGCAAAGGTGCGAACCAGGCGGTGGCCGCGGCCAAGCTCGGCGCGCCAACCATGCTGATCGGCCGGCTGGGAACCGATGCGTTCGGCCAGCAATTGCGGACATTCCTCGCCGCTGAAGGCGTCGACCTCGCCTGCGTCAAGGACACCGCCGAAGCCCACACCGGAACGGCGCTCATCACCATCGCCAATGCCGACAACACCATCGTCGTCGTGCCCGGCGCCAATGCGCTTGTCAGCGCCGACGATGTCGCCGTCCCCGTTCTCGCCAGGGGCGACGTCGCCGTCAGCCAATTCGAAATTCCCCAGCCCACGATTGCCGCGTTCTTCAAGCGCGCGCGGGATGCAGGCGCCACCACGATCCTCAATCCCGCACCCGCGATCAAGTTCGGGCGCGAGCTGCTCGATCTCGTCGACATCCTCGTTCTCAACGAGACCGAGCTCGGGCTTCTCGCCGGCACCGAGCTTCGAGGTACCGATGATGACGCCCGCTTCGTCGAGGCTATCAGGTTATTGCCATCAAACCTTGATCAGATCGTCTGCGTAACACTGGGCAGCCGTGGCGTGCTGGCTGTCATCGATGGTCAGCCGTCGGTCATTCCGGGCCGCAAGGTAAAGGCGGTGGACACCACCGGGGCCGGCGATTGCCTCGTCGGGGCTCTTGCTTCACAGCTTGCAGGCGGAAAAACGATCCGCGACGCGCTCGCTTACGCCAACGTCGCCGCATCGATCTGCGTGCAACGAATGGGCGCAGCACCCTCGATGCCGACGGCCGCGGAAGTGGCAGCCATTAGCTGACCCGATAGGTAGGAAACCATGGCCAAGATCGAGCGTGTCGAAATCCTGCAGGTCGATCTTGCGCCGAAAGCGGTGCGCACCGACGCGATCCAGTCGTTCGCCACGCAGGAAACGCCGATGGTGCGGATCCACACCAGCGATGGCATTATCGGCACCGGCTACTCGTATACGATCGGCACCGGCGGCTCGTCGGTCGTGGCCCTGCTGCGGGATCATCTGGCGCCGCGCTTGCTCGGCCGCGATCCGCTCGATATCGAGGCGATCTGGAAGTCGTTGTTTTTCGCAACCCATGCGACCGCCGTCGGCGCCATCACCAGCCTTGCGCTCGCCGCCATCGACACCGCGTTGTGGGACGTCAAATGCCTTGCGGCGGGCCGGCCGCTCTGGAAGGAGGCCGGCGGCGCGCAAGCTTCCGTGCCGGTCTATTCCACCGAAGGCGGCTGGCTGCATGTCGAACCGCAGGCGCTGGTCGATGACGCGCTCGCGGTGCGGGCGCAGGGTTTTGGTGGCGCCAAGATCAAGGTCGGCCGTCCCCATGTCAGCGAGGACATCGCCCGCCTCTCGGCGGTGCGCGAGGCGATCGGGCCCGGTTTCGAAATCATGGTCGACGCCAATCAGGCCTTCACCGTCGGCGAAGCGATCCGCCGCGCGCGGCTGTACGAGCCGCTCGATCTGGCCTGGTTCGAGGAGCCGCTGCCGGCCGAGGATCTCGGCGGACACATCCGCCTTGCCGCGTCGACCTCGCTGCCGATCGCCGTCGGCGAGTCGATCTATCACCCGAGCCATTTTCGGGAATATCTGCAGCGCGACGCCTGCTCGATCGTGCAAGCGGATGTCGCGCGCATCGGCGGCATCACACCGTGGCTCAAGATCGCTCACCTCGCCGAAACCTTCAACGTTCCGGTCTGCCCGCATTTCCTGATGGAATTGCACGTCTCGCTGTGCGCCGCCGTGCCGAACGCGGCATGGGTGGAGTGGATCCCGCAGCTCGATGCCATCACCACCAGCCGCCTTGCGATCGTGGGCGGAAAGGCGCAAGCGCCCGCCGCGCCCGGACTCGGCATCGCATGGG
>JACDAG010000407.1 GCA_013695565.1 Bradyrhizobium sp. | reverse complement strand
CCCGTCAGGTGCTGGGGGACCCGCACTGGGAGCGCGACGTGCCGTGAGCGCGCTGGCGCCGGCACCAGTGCGGCGAATTTGAAGTTCCTACCAGACTCGCGGTAACCTCTTCGCAGGAACTTCAAATTCATCAGCCGCACTGGCAAGCATAATTTTGCTGGTGCTCCCTGTCATTCCGCAGTTCGCATCAGGTGGTGCCGCAAATGCGTGCGAACTGCGGAATGGGAGCACCAGACGGACCGCGCTGTTTTTGCCGGGATTGCCTCGGCGACCTCGACATCAAGGCCAGGCGGTGCGGCGAATGCGGCTCCCCTCGCCTGGTTCGTCACCACGCGTTGCCGTCGCTGACGCTGGCCCATATCGATTGCGACGCGTTCTACGCGACGGTTGAGAAACGCGACAATCCGGAGATTGCCGACAAGCCAGTCATCATCGGCGGCGGCAAGCGCGGCGTGGTGTCGGCCGCCTGCTACATCTCGCGGACGTATGGCGTGCGCTCGGCGATGCCGATGTTCAAGGCGCTGGCGCTCTGCCCCGCGGCCATCGTGATCCCGCCGGACATGGCCAAATATGTCCGGGTCGGCCGCGAAGTGCGCCACGCCATGCAGACGCTGACGCCGCTGGTCGAGCCGCTATCGATCGACGAGGCGTTTCTCGATCTCTCCGGCACCCAGCGCGTCCACGGCATGATTCCCGCAAAAGTGCTGGCGCGCTTCGCCCGCGACGTCGAGCGCGACATCGGCATCACGGTGTCGGTGGGCCTGTCTTGCAACAAGTTCCTCGCCAAGATCGCCTCCGATCTCGACAAGCCGCGCGGCTTTGCCGCCCTCGACCAGGACGAGGCCCGCGCGATGCTGGCGGACCGGCCGGTCGGCTTCATCTACGGCGTCGGCCCCGCGACCCAGGAAAAGTTGCTGCAGCGCGGCTTTCGCACCATCGCGGATCTGCAGCGTGCCGACGAGGTCGACCTGATGAAGCAGTTCGGGACCGAAGGCCGGCGGCTGTGGCGGCTGGCGCGCGGCATCGACGACCGCCTGGTGGTGCCCGACCGCGGCGCCAAGACGATTTCGAACGAGACCACCTTCGAGACCGACATCCGCGATTTCGCGACGCTGGAACGAACCTTGTGGCGGCTGTCGGAGAAAGTGTCATCGCGCCTCAAGAGCAGCGACCTTTCCGGATTGACCATCACCTTGAAATTGAAGACCGCCGATTTCAGGCAGCGCACCCGCTCGCAATCGATCCAGGCGCCGACGCAACTGGCGGCAAAGATCTTTGCGGTGTCACGCAAATTGCTCGCCAAGGAGATCGACGGCACGGCCTTCCGCCTGATGGGCACCGGTGTCAGCGCGCTGCGCGCGGGCTCCGAGGCCGACGACACCGACATGCTCGACCGCCGCTCCGCCCATGCCGAACGCGCCATGGATGATCTGCGCAAGAAGTTCGGCAATGCCGCGGTGATCAGGGGGATCGCGTACAAGGGACCGGCGAAGGACGAGGAAGAAGAGGAGGAGTAGCTATCCGCCGTCGCGACGAAGCAATCCAGAGTCCCGCCCACGTTTCTGGATTGCTTCGCTGAGCCTGTCATCGGGCGCGCGTTCGCGCGACCCGGTGGCTCGCAATGACGGAAGGAACGTAGGGTGGGCCAAGCGAAGCGTGCCCACCATTGTCGTCGAGCAAGGAATGGTGGGCACGGCGCAAGCGCGCCTTTGGCCACCCTACGAAACTATTTACAAGGCTTGGAATCCTTGACGTCGAACTTGCCCATCGCGCCGGAAATGACGAAGTCATTGTAGTCCAGCATCAGCGCGCGGGAGACGCCGTTCTCGAACAGTTCGAACGACATGGCATAGACCGGCGTCTGCTCGCCGTCCTTGGCCTTGGCGTCGCGGTCGTAATAGCTCACCGTGACCGGCCAGCGCGTCAACGCCTTCATCTGGTCGTTGGCGGTGGAGGGATCGGGCGAAGCGATGGTCTTGGTGCCGGGGATGGGTTGGCCAATCACCGACAGGGTGTTGTAAACCTTCTCGCCATTGTCGGAGCCGTCATAGACGGTCAACTCGAGCACCGATTTACCGTCGCGCGCGGCGGCAATGATGTGCTGGATCTGCTCGGTCGGAAACACGATGTTGCCTTCGAGGTTGAAGGTCTTCGCCACCGGCTGCTTCAGCTTGACCGTGATGTGGTCGCCGGTCCGCTCGGCGACGCCGTCGACCGGTGCCGAATCCGCATCGTTCATCCTGGTGTCGATCTTGAAGCGATAGCTCTTGCCGCCGGCGTCTTCCCAGGAAGTCGAGCGCAGATCGCTGAGCGTCAGCTTGCCCTCGCCGCTGTCGAGTTCGGACACCTGCCTGAATTCGGAGGTGTAGCCCTCGCACGTGCTGCCGGAGAAATTGTAGAGGATGCGCCCGCGCGCGCCGCTGATGGCGTTGGAGCCGCGCGACTTGACCAGATTGAGTTCGTAGAGCGCCTGATGGGAGAGGAACGGCCCGCCTGCGGCTGAAAGCGCTGGCCCGATCTGGAAAACCGATCCTGTTGCAACGGCGGCGATTGCCAGCACCAAAGCACGAGGCGGAGTCCGGAACGGTCGAGCCATGTGTTTTCCTTGAACGGGGAAGATTCGCCTACATTACTGTCGGCTCTATTGCGTCGCAACTAGGGCGGCGTCACGAAAACGTAGCAATTTGACGCCGGAATACCATGTTTTTCGGCCTGTTTTCTGAAATGCTGTGGGCGCGCAGCCGCACGGGCAACCGATCCATCCTCGCTTGCAACCTTGGGCGTGATGCGCGAAACAATGCCGGCCCGAAAAGCGTTGGGCATGGGTCATATCAAACGGGGACGAAACATGGCGGGTACGGTCGAACAGAAGCTGACGGCACAAGGCATCGTATTGCCGGAGCCCCGCGCTGCCATGGCGAACTATGTCGGCTTCGTCCGCACCGGAAATCTGCTGTTCGTCTCGGGCCAGGTTTGCGCCAATGCCGAAGGCAAGCTGATCGCCAAGGGCAAGCTCGGCGCCGGCGTCACCACCGAACAGGGCTACGCCGCAGCGCAGGGCTGCGCGGTCAATCTGCTCGCGCAGATCAAGGCCGCACTCGGCGACCTCGACAAGGTGGTCCGCGTGGTCCGGCTCGGCGGCTTCGTCAACTCGGCGCCGGATTATTTCGACGGGCCGAAGGTGCTGAACGGCGCGTCCGACCTGATGGTCGCAGCCTTCGGCGACAAAGGCCGCCATGCCCGCACCACCGTCGGCGTCTCCTCGCTTCCGTCGGATGCGGCGGTCGAGGTTGATGGCGTGTTCGAGGTCTCCTGAGATCTGCTCAAACAGGACGAGACGCGAAAATGCGCGCGCCTGACTGGTTGACGGCACGGCCGGTTGCCCATCGCGGCCTGCA
>JACDAG010000382.1 GCA_013695565.1 Bradyrhizobium sp. | reverse complement strand
GAAGAAGATCGTTTTGTTAGCAACGGCGCTGGCAATGGTATCGGGTTCGGCTCTTGCTGCAGACCTCCGGGTCAAGGCTGTGAAGGCCCCGCCGCCGGTCGCGTTCGATCCATGGGATATCGCCTTCGGCAGCTCGCTCACCAACGACTACATCTTCCGCGGTATCACCCAGTCCAACCACAAGCCTTCGGTCTCGGCTTACTTCGAGCCGCGCTACAACGTGACCAAGGACTTGCAGCTCTATGTCGGCGCTGCCGGCGCCAGCATTTCGTTCCCCAACCGCGCTGCGGCTGAAATCGATATCTACGGCGGTATTCGTCCGACCATCGGCGCCTTCGCCTTCGACTTCGGTGTCTGGGGTTACCTGTATCCGGGCGGAACCTGCCACTACGGCGCTCCAACCGATACCGCGGGCGTGCCGCTCAGTGCCGAGTGCCAGAACAACTTCCTGTTCAACGGCAACGTGCTCAAGAAGAACGTCAGCTTCTTTGAAGGCTACGCAAAGGTCAATTACACCGTAAATGACATGTTCCAGTTCGGCCTCAACGAATACTACACGCCGAGCTTCCTGAACTCCGGCGCCTGGGGCAACTACGCGTCGATCACCGGCAAGTTCACGGCGCCCTCGACCACCTTCGGCACCAGTGGCGTCGGCATGTACATCTCGGGCGAGTTCGGCCGTCAGTGGCTCGGAACCTCCGATTCGTTCTACGGCACCGGCTTCACCAATCCCGGCTTTGCCGGTCCGTTCCCGAACGGCATCAACTACGCCGACTACAACACCTGGAACGTCGGCATCGGCTTCACCTACAAGGTGTTTACGCTCGATCTGCGCTACTCCGACACCAACCTGTCGAAGGGTGATTGCAACGCCTTCACCAGCGATTTCGCAGCCCGCGGCAACATCACTGCAGCTTCCGGAACTTCCATCACGTCGATCAACCCGTCTGGTGTTGGCTCCAACTGGTGCGGCGCGGCCGGCATCGTCAAGCTCTCGGCTGACCTGACCGCGATGACCAACCTGAAGTAAGGTCTTCTTCTCGAAGAAAAGGGGGCGGCAGAGCAATCTGCCGCCCCTTTTGCTTTTTGGGGTGGCTCCGATGAAATGGGATTGGCGGTCCGCCGCGCGCGCGATCTCCCGCAACGATCACCGCAACGCCCTGGCGGGCACGGTCGCAGGCCTCGGCGGGGCACTTGCGATCGGCGCCATGGAGTGGTTCTCGGTCGCCGCGCATTACCCGCTGGCCGTGATCCCGTTTGCCACCTCCATCGTGCTGGCGATGGGATCGCCGGAAGCGGAGCCGGCGCAGCCGCGCCCCCTGATCGGCGGGCATGTCGTCACCGCGCTGGTGGGTCTCGCCGTCCTCAAGCTGACAGGCCCGGATGCCTGGGCGGCGGCGGCCGCCGCTGTCGGCCTCTCGATTCTGGCGATGTATCTGACCGGCACCTTTCACCCGCCGGCGGGGATCAATCCGCTGCTGGTGGTTTCCGGCAATCTGCCCTGGACGTTCCTGTTGGCGCCGGTGCTGGCGGGCGCGGTGCTGTTGACCGCGTTCGCGCTGCTCTGGCACCGCTGGGTCCGCCGCCAGCCCTGGCCGCAGCGCTGGATCTAATCAGATCATCAGACTTGCGCAGGCTTGGCGACCGCGTCCTGCAACGTGAACCGGTCGCCGCCGTCGCGGACCATCGCGACGTGGCGCTGGTGGAAGGCCTCAAGCGTCGAGCGGTGGCCGATCGAAACGATGGTGGTCTGCGGCAGTTTCGAGCCAAGCAAATTGTATAGCGCGGCCTCCGAAGGTTCATCGAGCGACGCCGTCGCCTCATCGAGGAACAGATAGTCCGGCGCGTGCAACAGCGCGCGGGCCAGCCCGAGACGCTGCTGTTCGCCGAGCGACAGCATCCGGTTCCAGTGCGCTTCTTCTTGCAGCCGCTCGGCGAATTTGGGCAAGCCCACCGTGACAAGCGCTTCCCGAACCTGGCCGGCGCTGAAGGTTTTGGTATCGTCGCCGGGATAGGCGATCGCGCCATGCAGCGATCCGATCGGGAAATAAGGCCGCTGCGGCAGCATCATGACCGAAGCGCCGGTTGGAATGGCGATCGAGCCGCTGCCGAACGGCCAGATGCCGGCGATGGCGCGAAAAAGCGTCGACTTGCCGGAGCCCGACGGGCCAGTGAGCAGCGTGCGCTCGCCGCCGCGCAGGCTCAAAGCCTCGGCGGAGACCAGCGGCGTGCCGTCGGGCAGGCGCAGCGTGAGCTGGCGCAGGTCGATCGCCTTGCCGCCCTCCGATGTCACGAGGCCGATCGATCCGCTCGACTTCTCCAGCGCCGTGGCGCTGGCGATCGCCGCTTCGAATCCGTCGAGACGGGCGACGATGGCGCGCCAGTCGGCCAGCGTGCGATAGATCGTGACGAAGATCGACAGCGCTCCCTGCACGCTGCCGAAGGCGGATGCCGTCTGCTGCAAGCCGCCGAGCTGGACCTTTTTCGCGAAATAGGCCGGCGCCACCAGGATATATGGAAAGATCACCGCGGCTTGCGAATAACTCGTGGTGAAAGCGGTCAGCCGCTTGGTCCGGCTCATGATGCCATACCAGTTTTCGACCACATGGTGGAAACGCTCCCAAAGCCCCAGGCGCTCCGCGCGCTCACCGTGCAGCAGCGCGATCTGTTCGGAGTTTTCCCGCGCCCGCACCAGGTTGAAGCGAAAGTCTGCCTCGAATTGCTGCTGCTTGAAATCAAGCCGCACCAATGGTGAGCCGATCCACTGCGTCAGCGCCGTGCCGAGGACGGCGTAGATCAGTGCGGCCCAGACCAGATAGCCAGGGATCGCGTACTCCACGCCGAACAAATGCAGGGGGGCTGCTGCCGACAGGCCCCAGAGGATGATGACGAAGGAAAACAGCGTCACCACCGCATTCAAAAGGCTCAGCCCGATATCCAGCGTCCGATCGACGAACATTCTGACGTCGTCGGCGATGCGCTGGTCCGGATTGTCGGCGGCGTCGCCTTGCAATTGCATGCGGTAGTGATTGGCGCCGTGCAGCCATTCGCCGAGATAGTGCCGGGTCAGCCAGCGCCGCCAGCGAATCTGCAGCCATTGATTGAGGTAGAGCTGGTAGACCGCAAGCGCGACGGCGGACGTCGCCAGCAAACAAAAGACGCCGATCTCGCTGACAAAGACATCCCAATTGTATTCCTGCAGCGCGTTGAAGAAGCGATTCTGCCACTGGTTCACCAGAACGTCGATCGCAACCAGCGCCAGCTGGATCGCGATGACAGCGGCGAGCAGCCCACGGCCGGCCCATTTGTCCTCGGAACGGAAATAGGGAGCAGCGATCCGCCATACGGTCGCGAGCGTCGAGCGGATGTTGTTCACAGATAGTCGTCTCCAGGGGGTGGCCTTAAAGGCCTGAAAGAATGGAACAATTGAGTCTGGACTTGAGTCTTGGTCTAAAGTCTTGGACTAAAGTAGTAGAGTTCGCTGCCTGCGACGGCTTGTCGCGGCCTTGGCGCAGACCCTAGCATGGCTGTCAGGGCGAGGGGCGGGCGACCTCTGAACTTCGCGAGGTTGTGAGCGGCTTTCATCGAGAGCCGAATCCGCAACCAATTTCGCGCCGTCGTCGTTCATTTCCCGCATGCGCCAGGCACGTCTGACCGTCCACACGGCCAGGTGCCCAATAACAATCCGGGGAGAATCCGACCATGTGGGATCAAGTCTATAATCCGCTCAACAATGCGACATTGTCGACGCTTGCTGCCGCCGTTCCGGTGGTCACGCTGCTGGTGCTGATCGCCAGCGGCAAGGTCAAGGCGCACATCGCGGCCATCATCGCGTTGATCGTCGCCAACATCGTCACCATCACCATCTATCACATGCCCGCCGACATGTCGGTGCGGGCATCGGTGCTCGGCGTGGTGGTCGGCTTCTTCCCGATCGGCTGGATCGTCCTCAATGTCATTTTTCTCTATCGCGTGACGGTCGAGACCGGCCGCTTCGAATTGCTGAAGCGAGCCGTTGGCGGTGTCACGGAAGACCGGCGGCTGCAACTGCTGCTGATTGCTTTTGCATTTGGCGCATTTTTCGAGGGCGCATCCGGCTTCGGCACGCCGGTCGCGATCACGGGTGCGGTTCTGATCGGCCTCGGTTTTTCGCCGCTGGCGGCCTCCGGCCTGTCGCTGATCGCCAACACCGCTCCCGTTGCCTATGGCGCGCTGGGCACGCCGATCCAGGGGCTGGCTCAGGTCACCGGCCTCGATCCCTATATCCTCGGCGCGATGGTCGGCCGGCAATTGCCGGTGTTCTCGCTGATCGTGCCGTTCTGGGTGGTGTGGGCCTTTGCCGGCTGGAAAGGCATGAAGGATGTATGGCCGGCGATTCTCGTCACCGGCCTATCGTTCGCGATCCCGCAATTCGTGATCTCGAACTACATCAACCCATGGATCGTCGACATCGGCGCGTCCCTGATCTCGATGGGGTGCCTGATCCTGTTCCTGAAAGTGTGGCAGCCTCGGGAGCTTTGGCTGTCGCCTGCGCTGCGTGGCAAGGATGAGTCAGCAGCGACCATGGCGGCGGCGAAGCAGTTGGACAAGACGCCGCTGACACAGGCTGAATTGTGGAGTGCGCTGCTGCCATGGATCATCGTCTGCATCGTGATGCTGATCTGGGGCAATGGCGCCTTCAAGACCTGGGCTAATTCAATCTTCGTCTGGAACTATCCCGTTCCCGAGTTGCACAACATGATCAACTCGGTGCCGCCGGTGGCGGCCAAGCCGACCCCGCAA
>JACDAG010000347.1 GCA_013695565.1 Bradyrhizobium sp. | reverse complement strand
GTTGAAGCGTCCGATCGCGATCAGGGATCTGCTGCGGCACACCTCGGGGATCACTTACGGTTTTTTCGGCGAAGCCGCGGTAACGAAACTCTATGCCAATCCCCAACTATATGCCGGCGATTTCGATAACGCGGAATTCGCCGACCGGATCGCGACGCTGCCGCTCGCCGACCAGCCCGCAACGCGATGGAACTACAGCCATTCGACTGACGTACTCGGCCGCGTCGTCGAAGTCGCCTCGGGGCAGACGCTGTTTCAATTCGAAAAGCAGCGACTATTCGATCCGCTCGCTATGTCCGACACCGCGTATGATGCCGCGGATGAAGCCAAATGGCCGCGTATCGCGAGAGCCTTTCCCGTCGATCGCTTTCGTGTGGCCGGAATCAGGGATCCGACTACGCCGCGGCGCTGAGAATCCGGTGGCGCGGGCCTGGTCTCGACCATCGGCGACTACGCCCGCTTCCTGCAAATGCTGCTCAATGGAGGCGAGCTGAACGGCAAGCGATACCTCAAACCCGAGACGGTCGCGTTGATGACGTCCGACCAGATCGGGCCGGAGACGGGAATCCTTCACGACCCCTTCTATTTTCCGGGTCCGACCAGCGGCTTCGGTCTCGGCTTTGCCGTGCGAACCTCGCCGCCACCGAACACGACATGGCCACTCGGTGAATATCGCTGGGACGGCGCCGGCGGCAGCTTCTACTTCGTCGATCCCCAGGACGACATGTTCGCCATCTGCATGGTGCAGGCGCCGACGCAGGGGGGCCGTATCCAGCTGGCCGTGAAGACGATGATGTTCGAGGCCCTGGGCAAGGGCTTGCGCAAGGATTGACCCGTCATTGCGAGCGAAGCGAAGCAATCCAGAGTCGTGGACGGAACTCTGGATTGCTTCGTCGCTTTGCTCCTCGCAATGACGGCGAGAGAGATGGGCTAAATCCCCAAATACCGGTGCTGCAGATCCGGCTCGGCGATCAGTTGCTCTGACGTACCCGACCACACGGTGCGGCCGCGCTCGATGATGTAATGCCGGTCGGCAATGCGCGAGAGGTTGCCGACATTCTTGTCGATCACCAGCACCGACTGCCCGCGCGCTTTCAGCATCGACAGGCAGCTCCAGATTTCCTCGCGGATCAGCGGCGCCAGGCCTTCGGTGGCCTCATCGAGGATCAACAGCTTCGGGTTGGTCATCAGCGCACGGCCGATCGCCAGCATCTGCTGCTCGCCGCCCGACAGCGTCACGCCCATATTGCTGCCGCGCTCGGCCAGGCGCGGAAACAGCGCGTGGATTTTTTCAATCGTCCAGGGATCGGCGTTGCCGGCACGATTGCCGGAGGCCGCGACGAGATTTTCGTACACGGTCAGATTCGGAAAGATCTGGCGGCCTTCCGGCACCAGGCCGATGCCGAGTTTTGCGATTTGGTACGACGGCAGGCTGCGCACTTCCGCTCCCGCAAAGCGGATTTTTCCGGCGCGTGCCGGGGTCATGCCCATGATGGAGCGGATGGTCGTGGTCTTGCCCATGCCGTTGCGGCCCATCAGCGCGACCATTTCGCCGGCATGAACCGACAGCGAGAGGCCGAACAGCACCTGGCTGAGGCCATAGCAGGTTTCGATACCCTCGACTTCGAGAAGGGTCTCAGCCGCTTTTGTTTCAACCATGGGCGACCACCACATGCTGGTCGCCGAGATAGGCGCGCTTGACTTCCTCGTTACTGCGGATCGCAGCCGGATCGCCCGACGCGATGACGCGGCCGTACACCAGCACCGTGATGCGGTCGGCGAGCGCGAACACCGCTTCCATGTCGTGCTCGACCAGCACGATGGTGACTTCCTTGCGCAGTTCCTTCAGCAGCGCCACCATACGCGCCGACTCGTTGACGCCGAGCCCCGCCATCGGCTCATCGAGCAGCAGCAATTGCGGCTTGGTGGCGAGTGCGACCGCAAGCTCGAGCTCGCGCTGTTCGCCGTGACTGAGTTCGGATACCGGCACGTCGATGCGCCGGCCGAGTCCGACCCGTGTCAAGGCCGCCTGCGCGGCGTCGCGCAGGTGCTTTTCCTTGCGCGCATTGCCCCAGAACCGGAACGAGTGGCCGTCATGGGCTTGGGCCGCGAGCGCGACATTGTCGGCCGCGGTGAAATCCGGCAGCAGCGAGGTGATCTGGAACGAGCGCGCCAGCCCGAGCCGGCTGCGCTTATAGGACGGCAGCCCGGTGACGTCGCGGCCGCCGAAATGAATGGTGCCGGAGTTCGGGGTCAATTGGCCGGTGAGCTGGCTGATCAGCGTGGTCTTGCCGGCGCCGTTGGGCCCGATGATGGCGTGCAATTCGCCGGGAATGACGTCGAGCGACAGATTGTCGGTGGCGAGAATGCCACCGAACCGCCGCACGAGATTTTCAACACGCAGCAAGGGCTCAACCACGGCTAAACCTCCCGAGCAGGCCCATGATGCCGCCGCGCGCGAACAGCACGATCAGCAGCAGCAGCGGTCCCATGATCAGTGCCCAGTATTCCGTGAATTGCGACAGCACCTCCTCCAGCACCAGGAAGAAGATGGTGCCGATCACCGGGCCGAACAGCGAGCCCATGCCGCCGAACACCACCATCACCATCAGTTCGCCGGAGCGGGTCCAGTACATTCCGGCCGGGCTGATGAAGTCGGTATTGTTCGCCAGCAGCGCACCGGCAAGGCCGCAGATGGTGCCTGAGATGACGAAACAGACGAGGCGATAGCGGTTGGCATGAAAGCCGATCGCCTGCATGCGCTGCTCGTTGGAACGAATGCCCTGCACCACCATGCCGAAGCGCGAATTGATGATGCGCCAGATCAGATAGATGCCGCCGAACAGGCAACCGAGGCAGAGGTAGTAGAACTGGACGCGGCTCGACAGGTCGATCAGACCGCCGAAATTGCTGCGCTTGTAGATCGTGAGCCCGTCGTCGCCGCCATAACGCGACATGCCCGAAGCGATGTAATAGGCCATCTGGGCAAAGGCCAGCGTGATCATGATGAAGTAGACGCCACGGGTGCGCAGACTGAGCGCGCCTATCACCAGCGCGTACAGCGCCGATGCCGCCAGCGCCACCGGCCACTGGATGAAGCCGGAGCCGATGCCTTCAAAGGCGAGGATACCGACCGCGTAGCCGCCGATGCCGAGATAGGCGGCATGGCCGAAGCTCATCATGCCGCCATAGCCCATGATGAGATTGAGGCTGGCCGCGGCCAGCGCAAAGATGATGATGCGGGTGAACAGCGTCAGGATGAAGATGTTGCCGCTGAGTTGCGAATAGAGCGGCAGCAATACCAATCCGGCAGCGACCAGCGCCACGACGACGTTCCGGAGGTTGAGTTGAAATTTCATCGCTTGGCGGCCGGAAACAGCCCCTCCGGCCGCACCACCAGCACGATCGCCATCAGCAGATAGATCAGCATCGAGGACAGCGCAGGCGCGGCGGTGGAGGCTGCGGCGGAACTCAACATCATGCGCAGCAGGTCCGGCAGGAACGCGCGGCCGAGCGTATCGATCATGCCGACGAAGATCGCGGCCAGGAACGCGCCGCGGATCGAGCCGATGCCGCCGATCACGATGATGACGAAGGCGAGAATGAGGATGTTCTCGCCCATGCCGATCTGCACCGTGAGGATCGGCGCCTGCATCAGCCCGGCAAGGCCGGCCAGCGCCGCACCAAGCCCGAACACCAGCGTGAACAGCATTTTGATGTTGATGCCGAGCGCGCCGATCATTTCACGGTTGTAGG
>JACDAG010000376.1 GCA_013695565.1 Bradyrhizobium sp. | reverse complement strand
CCGCAAACTCACTGCTAGAGCCTTTTCCGTTTCGATTGAATCGAAACGGGGTTCTGGATTCCTTGTTTTGACGCGTTTTCTTAGCGCGAACCGGATCCACTTCGCTGGAAAACGCTATAGTGGTACGCGCGGACAGACCCCCACCCCCGCCCCCTCCCCGCCGCTTCGCGGAGGGAGGGGAGAAAAAGTTGCCCCCTGTCGTCCCTCATGTCATGACGCCCCGGTGTAACAGGGGCGTAGACATGACCGTACTTATCGCCGGTGGCGGCATCGGTGGGCTGGCGCTGGCGCTCAGCCTGCACCAGATCGGCGTACCCGCCAAAGTCTTTGAAAGCGTGCCGGAGCTGCGGCCGCTCGGCGTCGGCATCAACGTGCTGCCGCATGCGGTGCGCGAGCTGATCGAGCTCGGCCTGCATGACCGGCTCGATGCGGCCGCCGTGCGCACCAGGGAACTGGCGTATTTCTCCAAGCTCGGCAAACCGATCTGGAGCGAACCGCGCGGCGTCGAGGCCGGGTACAAATGGCCGCAATTCTCGATCCATCGCGGCACGCTGCAGCAGATCCTGCTCGATGCCGCGACCGAGCGGCTCGGAAAAGAAAACATCCTCACCAGCCACCATCTCACTGGCTGGACAGAGACGGATGGCGGCGTGCGCGCCGAATTCATCGACAAGGCGACCGGAGAATCCGTTGGCCACCATGACGGCGTATTGCTGATCGCCGCCGACGGCATCCATTCGGCAATCCGAGAAAAGCTTTATCCCAAGGAAGGCCCGCCGATCTGGAACGGACGCATCCTGTGGCGCGGCATCACCAGTTCGGACGCGTTCCTGTCCGGCCGCACCATGATCATGGCCGGCCACGAAATCCTGAAATTCGTCTGCTATCCCATCACCAAGGAAGCGGACGCGTCAGGCAAGTTCAAAATCAACTGGGTGGCAGAACGGCACATGCCGCCGACCTATCAGTGGCGGCGCGAGGATTATAACCGGACGGCGAACCTTGACGAATTCCTGCCCTGGTTCAAGGACTGGAAGTTCGACTGGCTCGACGTGCCCGGCCTGATCCGCGATTGCCCGCACGCCTACGAGTATCCGCTGGTCGACCGCGATCCGATCCCGCAATGGACGTTCGGCCGGACCACGCTGATGGGCGACGCCGCGCATCCGATGTATCCGATCGGCTCCAACGGCGCCTCGCAGGCGATCTTGGACGCCCGCGTCATCACCCGCGAAATCCTGGCCCACGGCCCGACCAATGCCGCGCTTGTCGCCTATGAAGCCGAACGCCGGCCCGCGACGACCGACCTCGTCATGCTGAACCGCCGCAACGGTCCGGAGCAGGTCATGCAGATGGTCGAGGAGCGCGCGCCCGACGGCTACAAGGTCGTCACTGATGTATTGTCGCTGCAAGAGCTGGAAGACATCGCAGCCAATTACAAGCGCGTCGCCGGTTTTCAGGTCGAAGGCCTCAACGCCAAGCCGCCGATCGTGCAACTCGGGCGTTAGCGGCGCGAATTGCCGTCATTGCGAGCGAAGCGAAGCAATCCAGAGTCATGGGCTGGACTCTGGATTGCTTCGTCGCTACGCTCCCGTGCGCAAACGCTTCCCGTTTGTCGCAGGCAATGACGATGTTGGGCTACCGTACCGCCTTCGCGGTCTCGACCAGCCGCGCGCTGGTCGTGGCCGTCGCCAGCACGGTGCCGTCCTCGGCCATCAGCTTGCCCTCGACGAAGGCAATGGTCTTGCCGAGTTGCGTGACGTTCGCTTCACCGATCAGCTTGCCCGGCTTGGCCGGCGCCAGAAAATTTACGGTCATGGTGATGGTCGCGGTGTAGAGTTTTCCGTCGGTCATCACGAACACCGCCGGCCCCATCGTGTCGTCGAGCATCGCGGAAAGGATGCCGCCCTGGATGAAGCCAGCCGGGTTGCAGAAATCCCGTTTGCCGTCGAATCCGATCCGGATCCAGCCGTCCTCAGGGCGCGCATCGAGCAGATGCCAGCCGAGCAGTTTTGAGGATGGTGGGGCGGTGAAATGGTCGAACGCGGTTGCGATCATGGGAACCTCCCGATCGCATCGTTCTAGCGGAGCCCTGCTGACAGCATGGTGTCAGCAGACGAGCACCGGTTCCTAAATTTCCAGCCCGTGCGCGATTGCCTTGCGCATCACATTCGGCAGCGCCTCCCCGGCGAGTGTCGCAATCGGCACCCAGCGCATTCCCTGCGGTGCCCGCGTCCGCGCGGCCACCTTCGCCCTGTAGATCACGAGCTCAAGCGGGAAATGCGTGAACACATGCGTGACGACGCCGGTCTTGCGATGCCACTTTGCGCTGCCCTTGAGCGCGGGCGCCTGCTGCAAGGCTGCCTTGTCGTCGTGTCCCGCAAGCCAGTCCGAGCCCGGCACTTCGGTCATGCCGCCGAGCAGGCCTTTTTCCGCGCGCGAGCGAACCAGCAATTCATCGCCGCGCGTGACGATGAAGGCCGCGCCGCGGCGCAGCGTTCCAGTTTTCTTGGGCGCCTTGCGCGGAAAGGTGTCCTGATCGCCGCGCGTCCGTGCCGCGCAGTCGTCGTTCAGCGGGCACAGCGCACAGGCCGGCTTCTTCGGCGTGCAGATCGAGGAGCCGAGGTCCATCAGCGCCTGCGCGCTGTCGCCGGCGCGAGACTTCTCGTCGCCGGCGCGAGAAGGACCCAGCAGCGTCGCCGCCAATTGCTGGATCAGCGGCTTCGCCTGCG
>JACDAG010000326.1 GCA_013695565.1 Bradyrhizobium sp. | reverse complement strand
GGCTGGGCCGCCGGGTCGTTCGCTTGATGTGGAACGATGATCTGGATACCGCGTTCAGGCACCTCGACCTCTATGACCGCTTCGGCTGCCCCGGCGGCCACGTCCAAGCGGCCTTCCGTTGCTTGACCCGCTTCGGCGCGCTGATCGACCCCAAGGTGGCGGACACGTTATCAAGCCGCATCCATGCCTGCTGGATCAATCCGGCCGCCCAGCCGCAGGCTGCCGTTGCAGCCAGCCCGGCCCAGCCCGCGACCGCCGGCAACGCCGCCCCCGCACCGGCGGCAACGCCCTCTCCAACCCCCAGCGCCACACCTGCGGCGCCGGCGAAGTAATCCGCCCAAGTATCTCGCAACCATCAGGAACGATTCAAATTTTTCCGCATTTGGATCGACGGCGCCCTTAAAACGCCATGGCGTCATACCAGTTGTGAAATCGAGCGGCAGGATTATTCTTATAATGCCGCCATGTCGGTCGAACCTAGGGGACGGGTTCGCTTCCCCCAATTTAGGCCCCTTATGGTTTAGCCGCCGATGCGCGCCGTCGTCGCCGTTCTGCTGTTTGTGACCGCAGCTCACGCTGCGTTGTGGGGTTTGTTCCAGGACAAGCAGCCGGCACCCGAATTCCGTGGCATCCTGCCCAGCCTCTCCTACACGCCGTTCGAGCCGGGCCATATCGTGGCCGAAGGCGATGCGGAGAAGATTCGCGCTGACATGAAGAAGCTCGCCACGCTGACGCGGGCGATCCGCCTGTATGGGTCGACGGAAGGCAACGAACTGGTGCCGCCGATTGCCGCGGAGTTCGGCCTCAAGGTCACGGTGGGCGCCTGGATCGACAAGGACAAGGATCGCAACAAGCGTGAGATCGAGCAGGTCATCGATCTGGCCCGGCGCAACAGCAATGTCATTGGCGTCGTCGTCGGCAACGAAACGGTATACCGTGGCGATGCGGTCCCGCTCGAGAACCTGGGACCGATTCCCAAATCCGGAGCCGACCCTGCGGAAAGCGCCCGTATCACCGGGCTCGATACCGCAGAAAGCTCGCGCATCCTCAACGAAGAAGACCAGCGGCTTCGAGAAGCCAAAGCGCAGCCCGAGGACAAGCGCGCTCTGGCCGTGGACTGGGCGATTGCGGAAAACAACGTCTATCGTCTGGGACGCCTGATCCAGCGGATCAAGAAATCCGTCAATGTCCCGGTGACGACAGGCGAGATCTGGCACATCTGGCGCGACCATCCCCAGCTTGCCAACTCCGCTGATTTCATCGCCGCCCACGTATTGCCTTATTGGGAGCACTTCACCGACAAGCAGGCGGTCGATCAGGCCGTTGCAATGTACCAGCTGCTCCGCAACCAGTTTCCGGGCAAACGGATCGTCATTGCCGAATTCGGCTGGCCCAGCGCCGGTTACAATTTGCGCAACGCCGAACCCGGCAGGTTCGAGCAGGCCACTGTGCTGCGCAATTTCGTCGCGCGCGCCGATGCCATCAGCATGGACTACAACATCGTCGAGGCGATCGATAAACCCTGGAAGTTCAACGAAGGTGGTGTCGGCCCCTATTGGGGCATCCTGGACGCTTCGCGCGAGCCGAAATTTAACTGGACCGGCCCGATCGTGAACCAGAATTACTGGAAGCTGGCGCTGATCGCGGTCCTGGTCGGCATCCTGCTGTCGCTGCCGATCCTGCGTCTCAACCGCCCCACTGTGACGCAGGCCGTGCTGCTCTCGGCGGCGGCGAACGGCGTCGGCGCCTGGGTTGCGACTGTATTCGCATTTTGGGACGGACATTACTTCGTGTGGGGGGCGGCCTTCGCGCTGACGCTGGGCCTGATCCTGCTGGTGCCGCTGGTCCTAATCGCGATGGCCCGAATCGAGGAAATCGCGGCGGTCGCCTTCGGCCGCGGTCCACGCCGCCTTATCACCAAGAGCGCGTCGCTGGCGCCGGCCACTATGGGCGAGAACGTCACCTTCCCGAAGGTGTCGATCCACATCCCCGCTTATTTCGAGCCGGTCGAGATGCTCAAGCAGACGCTTGATGCGGTGTCGCGGCTGGACTATCCGAACTTCGAATGCGTCTGCATCATCAACAACACGCCAGATCCGGAGTTCTGGCGGCCGATCCAGGATCATTGCCGCACGCTCGGCGAACGCTTCAAGTTCATCAATGCCGAGAAGGTGCAGGGCTTCAAGGCCGGCGCGCTCCGCATCGCGATGGAGCGCACCGCAGCGGACGCCGAAATCATCGGCATCATCGACGCCGACTATGTCGTGCATCCGGACTGGCTGAAGGATCTCGTCCCGGTTTTCGCCGATCCGCGCGTTGGCCTGGTGCAGGCGCCGCAGGAGCATCGCGACGGCGACCTCTCGCTGATGCACTACATCATGAACGGCGAATATGCCGGGTTCTTCGACATCGGCATGGTCCAGCGCAACGAGTTCAACTCGATCATCGTGCACGGCACGATGTGCCTGATCCGCCGTTCCGCGATGGATATGGCCGGAGGCTGGTCAAGCGACACGATCTGCGAGGACACCGATCTCGGTCTGACCATCCAGCAGCAGGGCTGGCTGACGCATTACACCAATGTCCGTTATGGCGAGGGCCTGTTGCCCGACACCTATGAAGCCTTCAAGAAGCAGCGCCACCGCTGGGCCTATGGCGGCTTCCAGATCGTCAAGAAGCACTGGCGGCGTTTCCTGCCCGGCGCGAGCCGGCTTTCACCCGACCAACGCCGCGAATTCTCGCTCGGCTGGCTGAACTGGCTCGGCGCCGAGAGCCTCGGCGTGGTGGTTGCGATCCTCAATCTGATCTGGGTGCCGATCGTGGCATTTGCCGACATCGCGATTCCCGACAAGATCCTGACGCTGCCGATTATCGCCTCCTTTGTCGTTTCGCTGGTGCATTTCATCGCGCTCTATCGGCTGCGGGTGAAGATCAAGGCCGGGCAGATGCTGGGCGCCATGATTGCGGCGATGAGCGTGCAGTGGACGGTGTCGCGC
>JACDAG010000322.1 GCA_013695565.1 Bradyrhizobium sp. | reverse complement strand
TCCTGGTGCTCTTCGTCACCATGGTGTACGGGCCGATCGCGGCGATGCTGGTCGAACTGTTCCCGACCAAGATCCGCTACACCTCGATGTCGCTGCCCTATCACATCGGCAACGGCTGGTTCGGCGGGTTGCTGCCCGCAACCGCGTTCGCGATCGTGGCCTCGACCGGCGATATCTACGCAGGCCTCTGGTACCCGATCATCTTCGCGTCAATCACCGCGGTCGTCGGGTTCTTCTTCCTGCCGGAAACCAAGGACGTCGACATCACGAAGTAACCAGCTTCGTCCGGCGACAAGCCGTCGGACGATCACGACACGGACCGGCCGCGGATCACTCCGCGGCCGGTTTTCTTTTGCGGACACGCCTTATGCCGTTGCGCCGATACACTGCAGCACGATCTCACGCCGATGTGGGCGCGCGCGATGCTCGATCAGGTAGATCGCCTGCCAGGTTCCCAGCGCCAGCGCGCCGCGCAGCACCGGGACCTGCAGCGAAGTCGCGGTGAACATGGTCTTGATATGCGCGGGCATGTCGTCGGGGCCTTCGGTGTCATGGCGCCATCCTGCGTTTTCGGGAGCCACCCGGTTCAGCGCCGTCAAGAGATCATCGAGCACGGTTGGGTCGGCATTTTCCTGGATCGTCAGCGACGCCGAAGTATGACGGATGAACAGCGTCACCGCGCCCTCGCGCGCACCGGCCTCGCGCACGAATCTTGCGATTTCGGCGGTGAGGTCGGTAAAGCCCGCGCCCGAGGTTTGAACAGATAGCAGCGACGAGACGATGGTCGTCGCGGTGATCGAGGAGGGCGCGGTGCGGGAGAGTGATTTGGGTGATGACATGGAACTCTTTCCGTCGTCCCGGCCTTGAGCCGGGACCCATACTCCGCGGCCCCGCGATTTTTGCGCGGTCGGAGTTGATACCTTCTACAAACAATCAACGGCGGTGGTTATGGGTCCCGGCTCAAGGCCGGGACGACTACAATTCAAATCCGGCCGTTGACGTCCTTTTGCACCCGGTTGGCCATCTCGATCAACCGCCGCCAGGCCCGCTCCAGAAACGACATCATGCGATCCATGTCGCGGTCGCTCGGCAGCGGAATTTCGAGCTTGCGTTCGCCCTCGGCGCTCTTGGATTCGTTCTTGGGCTCGCTCTTCTTCAGCGAGTCGGATTTCGGCATCGGCTCTTCGATCTTGCCGGCCACTGTCGGCTCGCGCGAGGCGAGATCTTTCCTGAGTTTCTCATTGTCGGCCTGCAGCCGGCCGATCTCCGCATCCAGCGCCGCGCGCTCGTCGGGTACGGCGTAGCAGGCCCAGCCTGCGCCCGTATTGCTGCAGGTCGAAACCGCGCCGGTCCTTGTATCGAGCCGGAGCACACCATCCGGTGTCGAGGACAGCGCATAGCGGCCGTTCTCGGTATCCGGCATCGCCTGCGGAGGTGCGGCTTGGGCGCCGGCGATCCCCAGCGCCAGCACGGCAAGAACGGAGAGAAACAATCTGGAGGACGTCGCTGTGCACATGGGCTTGCTCCCGCCTCAGGACAGTACCGGTTTCCTCAACCGCCGGGACGCATATGGAGACGCGCCCTAGACCTTTGAGCTATAGGCCGTCCGGCCGGACTTCAACGCGTCTGCCAACAATTCGATCCGGTCCTGCCCCCAGAACACTTCGCCATCCAGCACATAGACCGGCGAGCCGAACACATCGGCAGCGAGCGCATCCTGGCGGTTCTGCTCATAGGCCGCGCTGATCGCCTCGGCGGCGGACCGCTCCACCAATTGCTGGCCCGGCAGCCCGGACTCGTCGGCGAGTTTCGCAATCGTCGCGGCATCGGCCAGATTGAGCTGATCCTCCCACACGCCGGCAAAGCCCCGCCGCAAAAATCGATCGGGGTCCAGGCCAGCCTCGATCGCCGCGATCACGACGCCATCCGCAAGCCTGGCGTTGAACGGCCAGTTCGCGGGCTGAAGATGGAATTTCAGGCCGCGTCTGTCGCGCCAACGCTGCAGTTCCACCATGCGGTAGCGCTGCCGCACCGGATGGCGCTTCATCAGCGGCAACCCGCCGGTCTCCGAGAACAAATCGACCAGCACCACCGGCTTGTGATTTACCTTGAGATCGTAGGTACTTACGAGGTCGCGAAAGGACCCGTGCCCGATATAGGCCCACGGCGATTGAAACGAGAAATAGTAATCGACCTGACGCGACATGGGGGCTCCGGGACGCGGATGTGAAACGTGCCGGCGCATCCCAACAGGTCAGCCAAACCGGCGCAAGATCGCTCCGCTGTGGGTAAGGCGCTTTTGACGCGTTTTCCTGACGCGAACCGGCCGCTCCTGCGCTCGAAAACGCTTTTACTGCTGCACTGCGATGGCGGGTCCACAGGGCGGTGGAATATCTCCAGATAAACCCAGTCAAATCAACGCACTAACTGGTTACGACGTAATCTTGACTTGATTAGACGCGGTAAGTATGGTCCGCGCGGCTTTCAGGGGTGACGGGCGTAATTTCCATCAACCGCAGCATCGTTTAGTGTCTTGGCCATGGCCGAAGACAAGAACGATAACGCAAATGGAAATCGCGACCATTCACCGTCCGAAGAAGCTGCGCTTTCCGCAAGGCTCGGAAATCTCGATCACCGGTTGTCCGAAATTCGTGACAGCCGAAAAATCGGGACTGACCAATCCGGTAACGAAAGCGGCGACAGGGCTGCCAGAGCTTCGGCAATGGCGCTTGGTTTCCGCCTTTCCTCGGAGTTGGTTGCGGGCGTTGCCGTCGGGGCAGGGATTGGCTGGGGTTTCGACCGTTTGTTGTCGACATCGCCGTTCGGTTTCATCGTGTTTTTGCTGCTCGGCTTCGTCGCCGGCGTATTCAACGTGGTGAGATCTGCACGCGTAGCCTCGGGCAAACGCTGAGCGCCGACGGGAAGTCACGACATCTATAATTCGATTGCCGGCACCCAAGGCCGGCGGACCAAGGCCCGCGCGGATGAAAATCGACCCGATTCATCAGTTCAACATCGAACCGTTGTTCACGATCGGCCATATCGGCAAGCACGCGATCGTTTTCACCAACTCGTCGCTCTACATGTTCATCGCGGTGGCACTGACCGCCGTGCTGATGCTCGGTGGCGGGCGGCAACTGGTTCCCGGCCGCTTCCAATCGATCGCCGAAATCTCCTACGAGTTCGTCGCCAGCACGATTCGCAGCACCGCCGGCTCGGAAGGCATGAAGTTCTTCCCGCTGATCTTCTCGCTGTTCATGTTCATCTGCGTCTCGAACCTCGTCGGCATCATCCCCTACACGTTCACGATCTCGAGCCACATCATCGTGACCGCCGCCCTGGCGTTCCTGGTGTTCTTCACGGTCCTGATCTACGGCCTCTACAAGAACGGCTTCAAATTCTTCAAGATCTTCGTGCCGAGCGGCGTTCCGATCTACATCCTGCCGCTGGTCATGTTCATCGAAATCCTGTCGTTCTTCCTGCGGCCGGTCTCGCACAGCGTCCGTCTGTTCGCCAACATGCTGGCCGGCCATATCGCGCTGAAGGTG
This sequence comes from Bradyrhizobium sp., assembly GCA_013695565.1. Lineage (GTDB taxonomy): Bacteria > Pseudomonadota > Alphaproteobacteria > Rhizobiales > Xanthobacteraceae > Bradyrhizobium. The sequence goes on along the minus strand of JACDAG010000322.1, from coordinate 2,968 downwards.
TTCGCGGGCTTCGTCGCGATGCTCGGCGTCTCGCTCGGTACAGTCGGCTGGATCGGCGGCATGCTGCCGCTGGCGCTGACGGTGGCACTGACCGCGCTGGAACTGCTGGTCGCATTCCTACAGGCCTACGTGTTCGCGATCCTCACCTGCATCTACCTCAACGACGCCATTCATCCGGGACACTAAGCGGTCCGGGGAATTTCCACCCACACTTTGTCTTACCCTCTCAAGGAGCTCTAGAAATGGAACCGGCAGCAGCAAAACTTATCGGCGCGGGCATCGCATGCATCGGCATGGGCGGCGCGGGCGTCGGCGTGGGCATCATCTTCGGCAACTACCTCGCCGCGGCGGTACGCAATCCTTCCGCAGCCCAGGGCCAGTTCGGCAACCTGATCTTCGGCTTCGCCGTGACCGAAGCGCTCGGCATTTTCTCGCTGCTGATCGCACTGCTGCTGCTGTTCGTTCCGCTCTGAGCTGCACCTTCTCGCGCCGCTCACCGGGGCGGCGCGCATGCCAGCAACAGGAGTAACCCGTGGCTGAAAAGAGTCATGGCGCCCCGGCCAAGGGCCAGAAGACCGGCGCCCATACCGAAGCCGATGGCGGACATCACGGCGGGGGATTTCCTCCGTTCGAGTCCTCCACCTTCGCTTCGCAGCTGGTGTCGCTGGTCATCGCGTTCGTCGCGCTTTACCTGATCGTGTCGCGCATTGCGCTGCCGCGTGTCGGCGGCGTGATCGATGCACGTCAGAACGCGATCGAAGGCGATCTGGCGGCAGCGCAGAAGCTGAAGGACGAGTCCGACGCGGCGCTGAAGGCCTATGAAAGCGATCTGGCCTCCGCGCGCTCGCGCGCCCAGGCCATCAGCAACGAGACCCGCGAGAAGCTGAACGCGGCCTCGGAAGCCGAACGCAAGACGCTGGAAGACCAGCTTTCCGCCAAGCTTGCCCAGGCCGAAAAAACCATCGCGGCAACGCGCGAAGCCGCCATGAGCAACGTCCGTGGCATTGCCGCGGATGCGGCCAGCGCGATCGTGCAGCGGCTGACCGGCGTGCTGCCCGACGGCGGCGCGGTGAACAGCGCCGTCGACGCTTCGTTGAAGGGATAAGGGATGTTCGCCGAGCCAGAAACCTGGGTTGCCATCGCGTTCGTCATTCTGATGGGGCTGTTTGCCTATCTCGGCATCCACCGCACCGTGCTGAAGGCGCTCGACCACCGCGCCGACCGCATCAAGGCCGAACTCGATGACGCTCGCCGTCTGAAGGGCGAGGCCGCAGCCCTGCTGGCGGAATACAAGAACAAGCGCACCAGCGCCGAGCGCGAGGCCGACGAAATCATCTCCAACGCCAAGGCCGAAGCCGAGCGCATCGCGGTCGAGGCCAAGGCCAAGATGGAAGATTTCGTCGCCCGCCGCACCAAGACCGCCGAGAGCAAGATCGCGCTCGCCGAGGCCCAGGCGCTCGCCGACGTCCGTTCCGCTGCGGCGAATGCCGCGGTGGCCGCGGCCTCGACGATCATGTCGCAATCGGTCAAGGGCTCGGTCGCCGATGACCTGATGGCCAAGGGCATCGCCGAGGTTCGCGCCAAGCTGAACTGAGCGGCTTCAAATCATCCAACAAAAGCCGGCGCGATCATCTCGCGCCGGTTTTTTTATTGCCGGTTTTATTGTGTCGGCGGCGCCGCCTTCTTCTTCGGCGCCTTCGGCGGCGGGCGTTCCGGCTTCAGGGCCTGCGGATCGAAGCCGATATAGAAGATGTAGCTGTCGCCGGTCCCCCCGGTGGGTACCGGATAGGCCAGATCCTCGGCCACCAGCGTAAAGGGCTCGCTGCCGGTCTCGGTCATGTTGACCGTGGTCTGATAGGCCTTGGTGGCGATGACCTTTTCGCCGATCCCGCCCTGCACCACGGCGACGCGCAGGGGAACCTGCACCGACTGCGGCGCGCCGGCGGGGCCGGCAATGACGCGTCCCTGAATGCCGATCCGCGCGGTGATCACGCCGCCATTGACGCTGCATTCACGCGCCGTCTTGGTGATGGTCACCTGGAAGCGCAGATCGTTGCCGACCGCCTGCTTGCCCGGCGCGGCCACCGCGTAGGTCGACGCACCGGGGCGAATCTTGACGTCCGGGCAGGTCAGGTCGCCGACTTCCTGCTCGGCCTTTAGCGCATCGGTCGCCGGGGCTGACTCGTCCGACTTGCCGCCGAACAGGCCCTTGAACCGATCGGTGATCGATTGCGCCGACGCAGGCTGAGCGAGGCCGCAGCCGAGCCCGGCCAAAATCACGGCCGCGATCGCACCCCTGAACAAGCTGATGTCACCCATGCGACGCCCCTGCCATCCACGTCATCTCAAAGTCATCGTCCAAGATTCTGCTTTGACGCGTTTTCTTTACGCGAACCGGTATCCACTTCGCTCGAAACCGCTTCTGACGGCCTTATAACAGGGCAATGGCGGCGAACCCAAGGCATCTGAGGGCGGTCATTAAGGCCCTGAAATCGGGGATCAGCCGCGGAAATCCTCGTGCAGCATGCCGAACAGCAGATGGTCCTGCCAGACGCCGTTGATGCAGAGATAGCGCCGCGCCAGACCCTCGCGGGTAAAGCCGCATTTCTCCAGCACCCGGATCGAGGGCACATTGGTCGGGATGCAGGCGGCCTCGATGCGGTGCAGATTGAGCTCGCCGAACAGCGACGGCAGCAGCACCCGCAGCGCCGTCGTCATATAGCCGCGACCGGCATGGGGCTGGCCGACCCAATAGCCGATGGTACCGGCCTGGACGATGCCGCGCCTGACATTGGCCAGCGTGATGCCGCCGATCATGGTGCCGTCCGATTCGCGGAAGATGATGAACGGATAGGACCGGTCGGCCGCGATGTCCTCGGCATAGCGCCGCAGCCGCCGCCGGAAGCCGGCCCGGGTCAGGTCATCCGACGGCCAGATCGGCTCCCATGGCGTGAGATAGGACCGGCTG
>JACDAG010000335.1 GCA_013695565.1 Bradyrhizobium sp. | reverse complement strand
CCATGCGCCAAAGGAGGTTGCCCGGAATGGCCGTGCAGGTTAAGGGTTTCTTTGTTGCAGTGCCGCAAATTGCCATAATTAGACGGCACACCAATTCGCAACCCCTCAAACCTAAACGGCACTGGCGCGACTAACTGGCGCGCGGTTCGATGAGTGCCCTCGTCAACGATTGGGAATTGAATGATGGACGGCAAGCTTCGCATTTCCCGCCGCACGGTCACGATGGCCGCCGCCTTGGTTGGCGTGGTCTCGCTGGCGATCGGCGCCCATGCCGCGCTCAACAAGCGCTCGCTCGACGCCGCCAAGGCGATTGCGACCGAACAGAATTCCGATGCAGCGACCAAGGCTTCCCGCGTCGCACTCGTCATCGGCAACGGCCATTATCCCGACGCCTCGGCACCCCTGGCGCAGCCGATCAATGACGCCCGCGGCCTGACCGCGGCACTCCGCGGCAAAGGCTTCGACGTCGATGTGGTGGAAGACGCCACCAAGGACGACATGGCCCGCGCCATCGGCCGCCTCAAGGCCAAGATCAAGCCCGACACCGTGGTGATGCTGTTCTTCGGCGGCTTCGGCGTCCAGGTCGGCCGCGAGAGCTACATGATCCCGGTCGATGCCGCGATCTGGAAGGAAGCCGACGTCCGCCGTGACGGCGTCAGCATCGAATCCGTGCTCGATGCGATGAAGGAGCAGGGCGCCAAGGCCAAGCTCGTCGTCGTCGACGCCTCCCGCCGCAATCCCTATGAGCGCCGTTTCCGTTCCTTCTCGCACGGCCTGGCGCCGATCTCGGCGCCCGAGAACGCGCTGATCCTGACCTCGACGATGCCGGGCAAGGTGGCCGACGATTCCAAGGGCCAGCACAGCGTGCTGATGGCTGAGTTACTCAACAACCTCGCCGCCCAACCTGGCGCCGAAACCGCCTTCAACAAGACCCGGGTCACCATCACCCGCGCCAGCGAAGGCGAGCAGGTTCCGTCAGTGTCGTCCTCGCTGCTGGAAGACATCCGCATCGGCGGGTGATTCTGGCGAGTAGCGAATGGCGAGTAGCGAATAGGGGGCCGAGAGGCCTCCTTTTTCTTTCCTATTCGCCATTCGCTACTCGCTATTCGCCAAGCTCACTTCTGCTCCGCCGCCACCATCACCGGGCGCACCGGATCGCCTTCGCGCAGCAGGGCGCCGGCGCGGGCCACCACGATATCGCCTTCGACGATGCCCTCGCGGATCTCGACCTGGCCTTGCGACATCAATCCGGTTTCCACCCGCCGCGTCTCGACGCGCTGGCGCTTCACCACCTGCACCACGGTGCCGGCATTGCCGTAGAGGATCGCGGTCAGCGGCACCGAGATGCCGCAGCTCTGGCCGGTCTTGATCTGCGCCCGCCCCGATGAATTCACCAATAGCCGGCGGTTGGTGGTGACGGCGATGAAGACCTGGGCGAGCTGGCTGTTGGGCTCGACCGTGGTCGAGAGCCGCCGCACCCGGCCATCGACTTCGCCGGCGCCGATCACCTTGATCCGGGCGCTCTGGTTGATCTGAAGTTTTGCGATATCGCGGGTCGGCACCAGGCCGACCAGGTCGAATTCGCTGCGGGCGATGATCGAAAACAGCGCCTCGCCCTTGCCCGACGCCATGGCGCCGACCGCCGCCGTTGAGGCCGAAACCAGCCCCGCCACGGGCGCCTGCACGATCACGGTGCCGCCCTCGGGCAGCGTCAGCCGGGCCAGAGTCTGCCCGGCGGTGACGGTATCGCCGGCATCGATCAGCACTTCGGCGACCTTCAGCCCCATCCGCTCGGGCCGGACTTGCGTCTCCTCGCGCGCGATGACGGTGCCGGAGACCTCGACATTGTTGCCGAAGCAGGATTTGGCGGCCTTGAACACCGTCACGGCCGCACCCTTGGGCGCGGTTTCCTCGTCGGCGGCGAAGGCCGGCGGCGCGGCGAGGCACAGCGTCCCCAAAACCATCAGGGCAGGCAGCTTGAGGTCGCGCGCGGTGCTCATCGGCGTCTGGTTTCCATTCTTGGCCGGTTTTCGGGTTCATGGATACCAGATGCCCGACCGGCGCGCCAAGCGGCAAAGACGCTAGAAGAACGACCGTCGGCGCCTCACTACCCGGCGTATTCCGCGATCGGCTGGCCCGCCGCCAGCGATACATCAGCAAGCTCATCCGCGCGCGCGATATGATCAGCGATGACAGGGTTGATGTCAGCCGCATGCGTCATCGCCAGCATGTGGCCGGCATCCGGCAGATGGCGGATTTCGACGCCATCCATGATCGCGGTCAGCCGGCGCACGATGCGCTGGGTCAGGTTCGGCGATTGCCCGCCCGAGAACAGCAGCGTCGGCACCCGCAAGGACGCCGCTTCCATCGTCACGTTTGCCTCCGCAAACGCCGCCGCGAAATCGAACGCCAATCTTTCCGCGTGCTCGATCATGCGGATCCGCACGGCGGGCGACAGCAGCTCGCGCGGGCCGGAGCCGTTCCAGAATTCGCAAAACCTGTCGATCGCCTCCAGCGCTGACCCGTTCCAGATATCCTGTTGCACTTCGCGCGCGAGCCCGGCGAACTGGTCGTGCAGCCGCCGGTCCGGCGCACTTTCCAACAGCAGCGTCGGCAGCACCGGTTCGATCAGCGAGAGACTGCGGATGCGGTGCGCATAGATGGGATCGGTCGCGATCTTGAACGCAATGGCGCCGCCATAGGAATGCCCGACCAGATGGATCGGCCCGTTGGTTTGACGCAGATGTTCCCGCAGCGCCTGGACCTCCTGCGCCAGCGTCAACGGCAGGTCGAGCAGGCAGGCGCTACTGCCATAACCAATCAGATCCGGCGCGATCAGTTTTGCGTTGGCCCCGAGTTCGGTGCCGAGCTTTGCCCACTGGCGTCCCGAACCGAGTGAGCAATGCAGCGCGACGACGGTTGCGCCGGCGTTGTTGCGTGAAAATGCTTGGGTCGAAATATTCATCGAACTGATCCTGTGTGTTGTTCGCGTTCTCCCTCTCCCCGTTCTTTACGGGGTCGAGACGAGCGAAGCTCGCTCTTAGAGGGTTGGGGTGAGGGGCTCTCTCCACGAACGCTTGTGCCAGTGGTGGGACCTGTACCCCCTCACCCGGATCACATCTGCGATGCGATCCGACCTCTCCCCGCAGGCGGACGCAGGCGGGGAGAGGTGAAGAGAGCTGGGCGTGTAGAGACGAAATGCAGCGTCATCGCTTCGTGATCACCACTTCCAGATACTCGCTCGGCACCACCATGCTGCCGTTGGTGGCGCGGTTCATGCGTACGATCAGCGCGTGCAGATCGTTATGCAGCTCTTCCTGCTTCGCAGGCTCCAGCGCCGCGAACGCCCTCAGCACCGGGCCGTAAAACGTCTTGAACACGCCGAGGAAATGTTCGGCCGAGCGGTAGCGGAAATTGAACATCCGTGATTCCGCTTCCACAGAGCCGCCGCCATCGAACATCTCGCTGAGCCGCGCGCGGGTGCCCCACATCGCCGGCGATTTGGCGCCGGCCGGCGGCGGCAGATATTTGCCGAGCGTCTTGAACACCTGGCCGATGAAACCATCCGGCGTCCAGTTGGCGAGACCAATCTGACCCTTCGGCTTGCACACGCGCAGCAACTCAGCCGCAGCCTTGTCCTGGTTCGGCGTGAACATCACGCCGAAGGTCGAGAGCACGACCTCAAAACTGTTGTTGTCGAACGGCAAATTCTCCGCATCGGCCTCGCGAAATTCCATTGCCATGCCTTCGGCCTCGGCACGCGCCCGGCCGCGTTCCAGCAGCGCCGGCACGTAATCGGTCGATGTCACCTCGCACCAGCGCCGCGCGGCGGCGAGCGAGGCCATGCCGTTCCCGGCGGCGACGTCCAGCACCTTGGAGCCAGCCTTTAGATCCATCGCCTCGCAAAGCTCTTCGCCGACGATCTGCAGCGTGGAACCGACGATGGCGTAATTGCCAGACGACCACGCTGCCTGCTGTTTTGCCTTTATCGCGGCAAGGTCCGGGGTCGGGATCAGGGTCGGGGCGGTGGCGGCAGCTACGGTGGCCATGCGGTTTTCTCCTCTGTGGCATGCGGTCACGGGGGTGACCGCGCTGAACCGAACATGCCGCTCCGAGGACCTAAAGACTCTGACAGGGGGCTGATTTTGCCTTGAGACCACCCTGATTTTTCTGTGAGGCAAGATTCTGTGAGACGAGACTGTGAGATAGGACACGCTATGGCCGAGCTGAGCGCGCTAATAGGGCGTCCCCGCCAGGAAAACCCGGCTAAACCGGGTTCTGGGCGGGTTCGATCAACGGACCACGGGGACAGTCGCGTGCAATTCCACTTCTCAAATCATGTGCTCGACACCGCCGTGCGCGAGCTGACCCGCGGCGGCCAAAATGTCGCAGTCGAGCCGCAGGTGTTCGATCTGCTGGTCTACCTCGTCGAGAACCGCGAACGCGTCGTCTCCAAGGACGATCTGATCGAGACCATCTGGCACGGCCGCATCGTCTCCGAATCCACGCTGACCTCCCGCATCAACGCCGCGCGCACCGCGGTCGGCGACACCGGCAAGGATCAGGCCGTCATCCGCACCATCGCGCGCAAGGGTTTTCGTTTCGTCGGGGATGTCAGCGGTGCGCTTGCACCGCGAGACGCGACCAGCGACGCCCTTGCGTCGCAAGGCGCGAACACTGCAGCGTCACCCACCGTCACCATCCCATCCCCACCAACGCCCCCCGCCCCCGAACCCCCGCGCCTGCAATTCCCGCTGCTCGATCGCCCCGCCATCGCCGTGCTGCCGTTCACAAACATCTCCGGCGAGCCCGAGCAGGAATATTTTTCCGAAGGCATCTCCGAGGACATCATCACAGCGTTGTCAAAACTGCGCTGGTTCTATGTCATCGCCCGCAACTCCGCCTTCATCTATCGCGGCCGTCAGGTGCATCTGAAGCAGATCGGCGAGGAGCTCGGCGTCGGCTATGTCATCGAGGGTTCGGTGCGCAAGGATGGCGACCAGGTGCGCATCACCGCCCAGCTCAACGATGTCGTCACCGGCAGTCACCTCTGGGCCGAGCGCTACGATCGCAATCTGGCCGACGTGTTCGCGGTGCAGGACGAGATCACGCAGGCCGTCGTCGCCGCGATCGAGCCGCAACTCTATGCGGCCGAGAATTTCCGCAGCCAGCGCAAGACGCCTGATAATATGGACGCCTGGGATCTCCTGATGCGCGCGCTGTCGCATTACTGGCGGGTGACGCGAACGGACAATCTGGTGGCGCAGGCGCTGCTGGAAAAAGCCATCGCGGTCGATCCCGGCTACGGTCAGGCGCTCAGTCTATTGGCGGCCTGCCACACCTTCGCGGCCCATATGGGCTGGGAGGGCATGCCGCAAGCGGTTCCATCAGCGGAACGCGCAGCACTTGCGGCGATCCGCGCCGACAGTGAGGATGCGTGGGCGCATTATGCGCTGGCGAGCGTCTATCTGTTCAACCGCCGCTTTGACGATTGCATCGCCGAGTTCGAGCTGGCGCTGCGGCTCAATCCGAATTTCTCGCCGGCGCGCGGGCTCTATGGCGTGGCGCTGTCCTATCGCGGGCGCTGGGAGGAAGGCAACGCCGCGGCCCGGCAGGCGCTTCGCTTTTCCCCGCGCGATCCCTTTGCCGCGATCTATTGCGGCGTGTCAGCCTATTGCCAGTATGTCGGCCGCAACTACGAGGAGGCGATCCGCCTCTCCCGCGAATCCCTGCGCCAGCGCCCCGATTTCGTCGGCGCCCACCGCGTGCTGACGGCAGCGCTGGGCATGTCCGGCCTTACGCAGGCGGCCGCCGCGGCGCTGGAGGGGCTGCGGCAGGCCCAGCCGAACATTTCGCTGGCCTGGCTGGAAACGGAAATGCCGTTCGAGCGGGAGGCGGATCGGGGGCATTATCTGGAGGGGTTTAAGAGGGCGGGGCTGGGGGAGTGTGATTGTCTTGAAGACGCATGCGTCTAAAGCACAGTCCATCCCTCAGAAAGAACTTCCGCCTGTTCCAGCACTGTCTGCGTTGCCTTTTCCTGCATGTCCGGCGGATAGCCATACTTGCGGAGGATACGCTTCACGAGCACGCGCAACTGTGCACGGACGTTATCGCGAACAGTCCAGTCGATGGTAACATTCGCCCGCACCGTCGCGACAAGCTCTCGGGCGATCATGCGCAGCGCATCGTCGCCCAGTACCTTGACGGCGCTATCGTTGGTTTCCAGCGCATCATAGAAGGCGACCTCGTCGTCGCTTAGTCCCAACGCTTCGCCGCGCTGTGCAGCTTGACGCATGTCCTTGGCTAGCTGGATCAGTTCCTCGATAATTTTTGCGGTTTCGATCGCGCGGTTCTGGTAGCGACGCAAGGATTGCTCCAGCATCTCGGAGAAGGCGCGCGCCTGCACCACGTTACGTCGGGACCGAATCTTGATCTCGCCCTTTAACAGCTTCTGCAATAGCTCGACGGCGAGATTTCGCTGCGGCATGCCGCGGACCTCGGCCAGGAATTGGTCGGACAGGATTGAGATGTCCGGCTTCTTCAGGCCGGCGGCCGCGAAGATATCGACCACTTCGTCCGAAACCATCGCCTTGGAGATGATCTGCCGGATGGCATGGTCGAGCTCCTCGTTGCTCTTGCGTTCGCCGGGCTCGTTCTTGGCGAGCACCGCGCGCACGGCCTGGAAGAAGCCGACGTCGTCACGAATCCGGATCGCCTCCTTGTGTGGCACCGCCAGGGCAAACCCCTGCGAAAGCTCGGTGACCGCCTGCATCAGCCGGGCCTTGCCGTTCTCCTGCGCCAATATGTGCTCCTGGGCGCCCGGCAGCAGCGTGACCCGCTGGATGGAAGTTCCGGTCAGCCAATGCGACCAGTCAAAGCCGTGGAACAGGACAGATTTCATACTTCTCCAGCATCACGGCAACGGCTTCCGCCTGATCCAACGCGGTCCGTCCGGTGCCGCCCGCTTCAGTGTAAGTCACCAGCGCCTTGCGCAGTTCGTCCGCCAGGCCGAGATAGTCGACCACCAGCCCGCCGGGCTTGTCCTTGAAGACGCGGTTGACCCGCGCGATCGCCTGCATCAGGCCGTGCCCGCGCATCGGCTTGTCGACATACATGGTGGACAGGCTCGGCGCGTCGAAGCCGGTGAGCCACATATCGCGGACGATCACGATCTTGAACGGGTCATGGGCGTCGCGGAAACGTTCCGCCAGATCCTCGCGCCGTTTCTTGCTGCGGATGTGCGACTGCCATTCCAGCGCGTCGGAGGCCGAGCCGGTCATCACGATCTTGAGGGCGCCCTTGTCGTCCTCCTCGCTGTGCCAGGCCGGCCTCAGCTTGACGATCTCGTCATACAGCGCCACAGCGATGCGCCGGCTCATGACCACCACCATCGCCTTGCCATCCATGGCGGTCAGCCGGGTCTCGAAGTGTTCAACAAGATCGCGCGCGACCAGTTCGATCCGGCCCTCGGAGCCGACCACCGCTTCGAGCTGCGCCCAACGGCTCTTGAGCTTTTCCCTGCGCTCGACCTCCTCGCCTTCGGTCGCCTCCTCGAAGTCGGTGTCGATATGGGGTCGTTCGGACGCCTTCAATTCCAGCTTGGCCAGACGGCTCTCGTAATAAATCGGCACCGTGGCGCCATCGATCACGGCTCGCTGGATGTCGTAGACGCTGATGTAGTCGCCAAACACCGCCCGGGTGTTGGCGTCGGTCTGCTCGATCGGCGTGCCGGTGAAGCCGATGAACGAGGCGCGGGGCAGCGCGTCACGCATATGACGGGCAAAGCCGTCGATGAAATCATACTGGCTGCGGTGGGCCTCGTCCGCGATCACCACGATGTTGCGCCGCTCCGACAGCACGGGATGCCGGTCGCCGCGTTCCTCGGGAAAGAACTTCTGGATGGTCGTGAACACCACGCCGCCGGCGCCGACGGACAACTTGGCGCGCAGGTCAGCACGGTCGGCCGCCTGCGCGGGCGGTTGCCGCAGCAGGTCGCGGCAGCGCGCAAAGGTGCCGAACAATTGGTCGTCGAGGTCGTTGCGGTCGGTCAGAACCACGATAGTGGGGTTCTCCATCTCGGGTGCGAGAATCACCCGCCCGGCATAGAACGCCATGGTCAGGCTCTTGCCGGAGCCCTGGGTGTGCCAGACCACACCGACGCGGTGATCGCCTTCCTCGCCGCCGGCCATCGGCCCGGCATCGTAACGGCCCTTCTCTTCGGAAAAGCCCTGCGACTTGCGCCAGCTCTGCGCCGGGATCGCGGCCCGCAGCGTTTCCTCCAGCGCAACGTTGACGGCGTGGAATTGATGATAGCCGGCCATCTTCTTGACCAGTCTGCCGCCATCGAGCGCCTCGAACACGATGAAGTACCTGACAAGATCGAGAAAACGCCGCTTCTCGAACACGCCTTCGAGCACCACTTGCAACTCGGCGAGCTTCGTCGCTTCATCGCGTCCGGTGATGGTCCGCCAGGGTTTGAACCATTCCCGCCCCGCACCGAGCGAACCGATTCGCGCCTGAGCGCCATCGGAGGCAACCAGCGCGACGTTGGTCGAAAACAGCGCCGGGATTTGCGCTTGATAGGTCTGCAACTGCCGAAACGCCGCCCAGACGTCGGCGCCTTCGTCGGCGGCGTTCTTCAGTTC
>JACDAG010000299.1 GCA_013695565.1 Bradyrhizobium sp. | reverse complement strand
ACAGATCGGTGATCCACATGAGCACGGCGTCGACGCTGCCGCGGGAGATGCCCGATATCGCGCCAATGAGCGTACCGACGATGATGGCAACCGCCATCGCCGCGAAACCGACCGCGAGCGAAATGCGTCCGCCATACAGCATACGCGCCAGCAGGTCCTGGCCGAGATCGTCGGTGCCGAACGGATGCTCCCACGACGGCGGACTGAGCCGCGCGGTGAAATCGATTTCGTTGATCGGCAGGCGCCAGGCCAGCGGCCCGAACAGTACGGCCGCGGTCAGCAATGTCAGGATCACGATGCTCGCGACCGCCATGCGATGGCGGCGAAATTTTCGCCACACCTCATAGCCGGGCGACAGGCGGCGCGGGCGTCCCTCGAGCGGGACGACGACGTCAGCGATAGGAGATGCGTGGATCGAGCCAGCCATAGATGATATCGGCCAAGAGGTTGAAGATGACGACGAGACAGGCGAATACGAAGGTGACCGCCATGATGACGGGCGTGTCATTGGCGAGGATAGCGCTGATCAGCAGCGAGCCGATGCCGGGGATACGAAAAATCTGCTCGGTGATGATGGCGCCGCCGAACACGGCCGGCATCTGCAGCGCGACCAGCGTCACGACCGGGATCAGCGCATTGCGCACCACGTGCTTGATGACGACCTTGCCTTCATTGAGGCCCTTCGAGCGCGCCGTCGTGACATAGTCGAGCCGGATCACGTCGAGCACCGCAGAGCGCACATAGCGCGTGTAGGAAGCAGCCTGGAACAGGCCGAGCACCGAGATCGGCATGATCGCCTGCTTGAAATATTCCCAGTACCAGAGCCAACCGGTCGCCGCGATATCGACGCGATAGACGAACGGCAGCCAGCCGAGATTGATGCTGAAAACCAAAATCAGCAGCAGGCCGGTGAAGAAGGTCGGCAGCGAGAAGCCGATAAAGGCAAAGGTGTTGGCGATCTGGTCGAAGATCGAGTAGGGCCGCATCGCCGCATAGACGCCGACCGGCAGCGCCACCGCCAATGCCAGGATCTGCGACGAGCCGACCACGAACAGCGTGGTCGGCACCCGTTGCAGGATCAATTTGTCGACGTCGATGCGGCTGGCGAAGGAAAAGCCCCAGTCGCCCTGCAGCATCGCGGCGAGCCAGCGCAGATAGCGGACGAAAATCGGATCGTCGATGCCGAATTTCACCCGCAGCGCGGCGCGGACTTCGGGCGGGATGTTGCTGTTGGTGGCGAGTTCGCCGAACGGATCGCCCGGCGCCAGCGCCAGCAGCACGAACAGGATGAGGCTGATGCCGAGCAGGCTGGGCAGCGCGATGATCAGGCGCCGGAGGATGTATTTGCCCATCGTCGTCCCGCCGTCGCCGGTTCAGCTTTTACGCATCGTCAACCGCACGTCCGGGCTCACGTTTCTCGATACCAGTTCGAGATCTGCCACAGATCGTTGTCCCAGCCGCTGAGAGGCACCACCAGATTGCGGGCGACGGCCGAGACCTTCGGCCGGCGCAGCAGTGGCTGGATATAATTATCCGACACGACGAGGTCGTTGAGCTTGATATACATCGCGGCCCGCTTTACCGCGTCGAGTTCCTCGTCGGCCTGTTTGTGGATGTCGTCATATTCCTTGTTTTGCCAACGGGAGACATTGCGGCCCTGCCATTTGTTTTCCTTGGTCGCCGCGCGCCACGACAAATACTGGTTCATGAAGAACCCGGCATCGGGCTGCGTCATGGTTGTGTTGTACATCTGCGCATCGGCGTAGAAATGCGTGTAGGTATCGGGGTTGGCGGTGTCGGAGGAGAAGAACACCGACGCCACCACTGACTTCAGTTCGACCTCGATGCCGGCCTTCTGGCACGCCTGCTTGATGATGGCCTGGGTCTTCTGCCGGGGCGCGTTGATCGAGGTCTGGTAGATGAACTTCAGCGCCTTGCCATCCTTGGCGCGAACGCCGTCGGCACCCTTCTTCCAGCCGGCGGCCTCGAGGATCGCGTTGGCTTTCTCGATGCTGAATTCGAATTTGGTATTCTTCGAGCGGACCTTTTCCGGCGCGTTGAGGAAGTTCGCGGTGGCGCTCGCGGTGCGACCATAAATGAACTTCTCGATCGAAGCGCGATCGATCAGGAGGTTGATGGCCTGGCGCACGGCGGGATCGCCGAACAGCGGGTGTTTGGTCTTGACGCTGGCGCGCTCACCATCGATCTCGACCGCCGGGTCGGTCGAGTTGAGCATGATGAATTCGATATTGCCGGTCTCGACGATGCTGACCTTGCCCTTGCCGGCACTTTCCAGCTTGGTCAGGATTTCATCTTCGACCTGCATGTTCCAGGCGTAGTCATATTCGCCGGTCTGCAGCACCGCGCGTGCGGCCGATACCGCGTCGCCGCCGCCCTTGATTTCGATCGTATCGAAATGCGGACGGTTGGGCAGGTGGTAGTCGGGATTGAGCTTGGCGCGGACGACGTCGCCCGGTTTGAAGTCGACGAAAACGTAGGGGCCGGTCCCTACCGGCTTGAGGTTGGTCGGCGCGTCGCGCGACTTGCCGCCGACGTAATCCGCAAACAAATGTTTCGGGATGATCATGCCGTAAGTACCGACAAAGGCGTCAGCCCAGAACGGCGTCGGCTTCGGGAAGATCACGCGGACGGTGAAATCATCGACCTTTTCGACCTTGGCGTCCTTGTAGCTGGCAATCGAAACCGCCGCGGTGTCGGGGTTTCGCGCATATTCCCAGTTGAAGACGACGTCATCGGCCGTGAAGGGCATGCCGTCATGCCATTTGACGCCCTTTTTCAACTTCCAGATCACCGTGAGGCCGTCCTCGGTGAGGCCATTATTCTCCTTGCTCGGAATCTCGGCGGCCAGCACCGGAACCAGATTGCCGTCGCCGTCCCAGCCGGCCAGCGGCTCATAGAAGATGCGGGCGCCGTCCTGGTCCTTGGTGCCGACCGCGAAATGCGGGTTGAGCAGGGTGACCGCCTGCCAGTACAGGATTTTCAGCAAGCCGCCGCCGCCGGCCTTGGTCGGCTTGTAGGGAATTTCGGCTGCGGCCATCGGCACCCCGGATTGGGCCAGCATCATGCCGGCCATCGGCGCCGTCAGGCCGACTGCGATCATCCGCTGGACAAAGGCCCGCCGCGACAACTGGCCGGTCTTGACG
>JACDAG010000288.1 GCA_013695565.1 Bradyrhizobium sp. | reverse complement strand
GCCCGGTGCCGTTCAAATCCACCGGAATGGCTCCGGGCTATTCTTTGGCGCGCGCCTCGCCTGCCAGCCGGACCAGCATCTTGCGCAGCTCAGTCCCATTGGTGACCCGTTCCGGGAAATCCAGCCGCAGCGTCAAATTGCCGGCCTGCATGTCCATCCCGTCGGGATCGCAGCCGGTGCAGGCCCAGTCGGCGCTCTCAGCCCCCAGCAGCCGGGTGGCGTAGAGGTCCATCGCCTCGCGGTGATCCTCGTTCATATGTTCCACGGCGCCCTGCTCGGCCTCCAGCAGCCCCTCGGCGTCGCCGAGTTCGGTCAGGAACTGCGCGGGCGTGAGGTCGATGATCCGGCCAAAACCGGCGACCAGATGGGCGGCGGACGGCACGATCCGGAAGAACGAAAAATCCTTAAAGTCTACAAAGACTTCCGCGGATGGATGGGCGTTGAGATAGCGCCGGCGCAGAATGTCAGTCAGTTCGCCATTGGCCTCTTCGGCCCGGCCGGCCACCATGATCCGGGCCCCCTCCAGGGGATCGCCGGCGACCCGCTCGTCCAGCATCAGCGAGACCCGGTTATCGGCCAGAATATTCTTCGTATGCAGCGCCAGCCGGGAGATCAGCAGGACCGGCGAGGCGTCGTAATGGCTGGCAACATTGATCAGCGAGCAATAGGGATCGCCACTGCCGGCCATCAGGGTTGCCAGCGCGCCCTGCCGGCTCCGGCGCAGCAGCGATCGGGTTACGCCGGAAGGGTCGAAATCAGCGGTCGGTTGCATGGTAAAATCCAGCCATCTTATTGCAAAAAGGGCCTTTTCTCAGGCTTTCAGGGTGCTATATGGGTACGCATCGCTCGCAGAAGCGTTTTTGCGGAACTCGGTCACACTTCAGCCCAGCTTGCATTGCTCGTTGACCGGGTACGAAGCCCATTTATACGGCGCATAGCTGAATTGCCCGCCGTTAAGCCACTTCTCTTTCGAAAGCAGGCTCATGCCCACAATCGCCTTGGTCGATGACGACCGCAACATTCTCACATCCGTCTCGATCGCGCTCGAAGCCGAAGGCTATCGCATCATGACCTACACGGATGGTGCGTCGGCGCTCGATGGTTTCCGCACCTCGCCGCCGGACCTTGCGATCCTCGACATCAAGATGCCGCGCATGGACGGCATGGAGACATTGCGGCGGCTGCGGCAGAAGTCTGATTTGCCGGTGATCTTCCTTACCTCCAAGGATGAAGAGATCGACGAATTGTTCGGCCTCAAGATGGGCGCCGACGATTTCATCCGCAAGCCGTTCTCGCAGCGCTTGCTGGTCGAGCGCGTCAAGGCCGTGCTGCGCCGTGGACAACCGAAAGATCCGACCGCCGCTCCGAAGGAGCCGGATGCGCGCGCCCTCGATCGCGGCCTGCTGCGGATGGATCCGGAGCGCCACACCTGCACCTGGAAGAACGAGCCGGTGACGCTCACGGTGACCGAATTTTTGATCCTGCAGGCGCTGGCGACGCGGCCCGGTGTGGTGAAAAGCCGCAACGCGCTGATGGACGCCGCCTATGACGATCAGGTCTATGTCGACGACCGCACCATCGACAGCCACATCAAGCGGCTGCGCAAGAAGTTCAAGGTGGTCGACGACGATTTTGAGATGATCGAGACGCTCTACGGCGTCGGCTATCGCTTCAAGGAAGCCTGATCTGCGCTTTCGTTATGGAATGTTAACTGACGCCTCCGCGCGTCTGGGGTAGGATGGAGCGCGCCAGCAGCGCTTCGCAGAGACACGCGCAACGCGCGTTGTAAGGATCGTCGAGACAACCGGCAGTTTTAGCCATTGCTAGATCGAACGCAGCCTGATCCAGGCCGGAACAACGAGGATGCGTCCGCGTCCGTCGATCGGGATTACGTTGCCGACGAGAAGGCGCCCCGGCAGGGTTGGCTGCGGCCACTCGGCTGGCTGCGCCGCGCCGGGCAATTCTTCTTTGCGCTGTCGTTTTCCAGCCTCACCCGCCGCATCGTCTCGCTCAATCTGGCCGGCCTCGTGGCGCTGGTGGCGAGCATTCTCTATCTCTCGCAGTTCCGCGCCGGCCTGATCGAAGCGCGTGCACAGAGCTTGCTGGTGTATGCCGAGATCATCTCGGAGGCGATCGCGACGTCGGCCACCGTCGAGGGTGGCACCATCACCGTCGATCCCGACCGCCTGCTCGATCTGAAGCCCGGTGAAAGCTACGGCGTACCGGACGAATATTCCGATTTCCCGATCAATCCGGAACGCGTCGCGCCGGTGTTGCGCCGCCTGATCGCGCCGACCAAGACGCGCGCGCGCATTTTCGACCGCGAAGGCGGCCTGATCCTGGACAGCCGCAATCTGTTTGCCCGCGGCGACGTGCTGCGGTTCGAATTGCCGCCGCCCACCAACAAGCCCAATATTGCCGAGCGCACGCTGACCGCGATCCGCACCTGGTTCAATCGCGGCGACCTGCCGATCTATCGCGAACTCGGACCCGAGGGCGGCAAGGGCTATCGGGAAGTCGGGCTTTCGCTCGACGGCCAGAAGAGCAGCATGATTCGCGTCAACGAGCGCGGCGCGGTCATCGTGTCGGTGGCTGTCCCGGTGCAGCATTTCCGCGCCGTGCGCGGCGCGCTGATGCTCACGACCCAGGGCGACGACATCGACCAGATGGTCGGCGCCGAGCGCTGGGCGATCCTGAAAATCGGCGGCGTCGCCTCCGCCGTGATGATCGTGCTGTCGCTGCTGCTGGCCAGCACCATCGCAGGCCCGGTACGGCGCCTCGCCGACGGCGCCGAGCGCGTCCGCCGCCGTATCCAGACCCGCGTGGAAATTCCCGATTTCACCCGCCGCCGTGACGAGATCGGCCATCTCTCCGGCGCGCTGCGCGACATGACCAACGCGCTCTATAGCCGCATCGAGGCGATCGAGGCTTTCGCCGCCGACGTCGCCCATGAACTGAAGAATCCACTGACCTCGCTACGGTCAGCCGTGGAGACGCTGCCGCTGGCACGCAATGAAAACAGCCGCGCGCGGCTGCTCGCCGTCATCGAGCACGACGTCAAGCGGCTCGACCGGCTGATATCAGACATCTCCGACGCCAGCCGGCTCGACGCCGAACTGCAGCGGCAGGATATGGCGCCGGTCGATCTGCGCCGGCTGCTGACGACGCTGGCCTCGGTCGCCAATGAAACCAAGCTCGGTCACGACATCGCGGTTGAGTTGCGTTTCGAGGGCCGCAATCCGGCCGACACCTTCTCGGTGCCCGGCCATGATTCACGGCTCGGCCAGGTGATCTCCAATCTGCTGTCGAATGCGCAATCCTTCTCCCACGCCGGCGGCAAGGTGCGCATCGTCTGCCGCCGCGTGCGTTCCGAGATCGAAATCCTGGTCGATGACGACGGCCCCGGTATCGGCGAGGACGCGCTCGAGCGCATCTTCGAGCGCTTCTACACCGACCGGCCGCATCAGGGCTTTGGCCAGAATTCCGGCCTCGGACTATCGATTTCCAAGCAGATCATGGAGGCCCATGGCGGGCGCATCTGGGCGGAAAATCGGCCCGGCCCGGCCGATGAGGAGGGCAACCCGACGGTATCGGGCGCGCGCTTCGTGGTCAGGCTGCCGGTGCCATGACCAAGGCGAGCGTGCACGCCTCCGCCGTGCTGGTCGGCGGCCGTGCCGTCCTGATCCGCGGCCCCTCGGGTTCCGGCAAGTCACGGCTGGCGTTCGATCTGATCCTGGCCGGGCGTAGCGGCCAATTGCCGCCGGCTATTTTGGTAGGCGATGACCGTGTCCATCTCGACACACTGGCCGGAGAATTGTGGGTCCGGCCGGCAGCCGAATTGGCCGGCCTGATCGAGATCAGGGGCCTCGGCATTCGCCGCTGTGATTGCGTCAGCGAGGCGGTGGTCGGTCTGGTTGTCGATCTCGCCGCTGATGACGCGGAACGGCTGCCGCCGCCGGAAGCCCTCGAAATCAGCCTTAATGGTGTTTTGATACCGAGAATACCTGTTGGGGCCGGCTATCAGCCCCTCCCGCTGGTTGTCGCCGCGCTGACGACAACTGAAAGTTCACCTTCCGGTAATAATACGGCCGATTGTGTGAAGGGGTTTGGTAACCATATAAGCCCCACTATCGCGACCGAATAAGACCGGCGCAGGCTCCCATCTCTGCCACCAATTTCCGGGAGAATAGCCAAGATGCCCTCTTGCGCGGGGCCTCTGGATGGTCAAAGTGGCGCGTTCGTGCGGTGCACCAAAAAGCACCCGCGAGGAGTTTCCGATGATTGGTCTAGTGCTTGTGACCCATGGGCGCCTTGCCGACGAGTTCAGGGCGGCGCTCGAACATGTCATGGGTCCGCAAAAACAAATTGAAGCGATTACGATTGGAGCCGAGGACGACTCCGATTTGTGTCGAAGCGATATCATTGAAGCGGTGAATCGCGTCGACAGTGGCGACGGGGTTGCTATCCTCACCGACATGTTCGGCGGCACCCCCTCCAACCTTGCGATCTCCTGCATGAGCCGCCCCAAGGTGGAAGTGCTTGCAGGCATCAATCTTCCCATGCTGGTCAAGCTTGCCAAGGTGCGCGAGGAGCGCTCGCTTCCGGATGCCATCGCAATGGCCCAGGAAGCCGGCCGCAAATACGTCACCATCGCCAGCCGCGTACTCGCCGGCAAATGAGCGACGAGGCCGCGCCCGGAAACGATCTCGGGCCGAGCGTGCCGGCGGGCGCGATTTCCAAAGAGCTGCTCATCATCAACAAGCGCGGTTTGCACGCGCGCGCCTCGGCGAAATTCGTCCAGATGGTCGAGCGCTTCAGCGCCGAAGTCTGGGTCACCAAGGGCAACGAGACCGTCGGCGGCACCTCGATCATGGGGCTGATGATGCTGTCGGCCGGACCCGGCACCTCCATCACCGTCTCCGCGATCGGCCCCGAGGCGCAGGCAGCCCTCGATGCGATCACCGAACTGGTCGCCAGCAAGTTCAACGAAGAAGGCATCTAGGCGCACCGTCATTCCGGGGCGATGCGAAGCATCGAACCCGGAATGACGCTGACGCATCACTTCGCCGGCGGCGCGATGAACACCTTCCAGGTGATCGCTGGTCCGGGATGGCCCTTGAAGAAGCGCTGCGTGGTGATGGTCAGGCGCTCCGGGTTGTTTCCGTTCGCCGCCATCCACGCCTCGCAGATCGGCAGCCGGCCATCGGTGGTGTCGCAGACGCCGATGAAGCCGAGGCGTGTGGCTTCTTCCAGCGAGGTCAGCCCGGATGACCAGAGTTCGCCGGGCGTCAGCGGCGCCGGATGGTCCGGGCTGTAGAACGTCAGCGCCTGGTTCATTTCCGTGGTGCCGGC
>JACDAG010000205.1 GCA_013695565.1 Bradyrhizobium sp. | reverse complement strand
CCAGATGGGCTGCATACGCCGCCGCGACCGCAAACGCCGGATAGACCGGCGCGAACCAGTTCGCCTCGACGCGGGCATGCAGCGAATGCCAGACGAAGTAGGCGACGATGGTCCAGAACATCGTGCTGACCAGCACGCGTGCCGAGAGCGCGCCGGCCGGACGCCGGAACAACGCGTAGAGTCCCATCGCGCCGAGGACCCACACCAGCGGCGTTGCGAACGCGATCTGCGTCGGGATCAGTTCGGCGATGAAGACCGGCTTGAAATTCTCGATGCGCGCGCGGCCCATCTGCTTGATGAAGGACACCCAATGGTGATCGGCGTTCCACAGAATGACCGGGGCAAACATCGCAAGCGCGACGAGACCACCGAGGTAAAGCCAAGGCGAGAGCAGCCAGCGCCGCAATTTCGGGACGACCACCAGCCAGATCAGGATCGCGGGGCCGAAAAACAGCGCGGTGTATTTCGAGAGCAGCGCGGCACCGGTGGCGAGACCGACCGCCAGCCACCATGCGCCGCGTCCGGTCTCGAGCACCTTGGCCAGCGAAAGCAGCACGAAGCTCGACGCCACCAGCAGCGGTGCGTCCGGCGTGACGATCATGGTGCCGACCGCGGCCATCAACGTCACGTTCAGCAGAATCGCCGATGTCGCGGCCACCCGCTTGCCGCCGAACAGCACAGAAGCGGTCTGGTACACCGCCCAGCTCATCGGCAATGCCAGCAGGATCGATATCAGCCGCACACCGAGTTCGCTGTCGCCGGCAATCATGGTGCCGAGGCGGATCACAAACGCGACCATCGGCGGATGATCGTAATAGCCTCCGGCGAGATTCTTCGACCACATCCAGTAATAGGCTTCGTCGAAGGTGATCGGTGTGTAGGCGGCGGCGACCAGCCGCACGGCGACCAGCGCCAGGATCGTCAGAATCGTGTTGAGGACAAGCCGCGCCTCGTTCGGATTCATTTTTCGATCATCGCTTGCGCCAGACGAACAGTCCCGACATCGCGTAGTTCCAGACCACGCCCATCAGGGCGCCCGCGGCGCCCGCCAACCACCAGATCGGCTCCTGGTCGTAGACCGAGAACGCGACACCGACATTGGCGAACAGGCCGACGCTGCACACGAGGTAAAACAGCAACAGGCCGCGCAGGATGGCAAAGCCCTTCAGCCGCTGGTCACGATAGGTGAGAAAATTGTTCAGGACGAAATTGCTGGTCATGGCGACCAGCGCGCCGACGGCCTGCGCCTCCGCGAACGGCGCCTTGAAGAACTGGAGCGAGATGAACAGCGCCACCAGATGCACGACGAGACCGATCGAGCCAACCATCGCGAACAACAGGAAGCGCAGCGAGACCACGTCATGCGTCAGCTTGGCCAGCACCAGACCCAGAAAATCCAGCGCCACCATGGAATCGAGCTTGCTCTCGCCATGCTGACGCGAGCCGAAGGTGAAGGGAACCTCGATGGTGCGGAGCTTGCCTTGCGCGGTCGCGACGATGTCGAGCAGTATCTTGAAGCCCTGGGTCGAAAGCTGCGGCGCCAATTGCTCGAAGCGGTCGCGGCGGATCATGAAGAAGCCGCTCATGGGATCGGCGATCTCGACCTTGAGCGCGCGTTTGGCGACTTCGGTCGCGAGCACGCTGACGCCGGCGCGTCCCTTGTCAAAACTGTCGGCGCTGCCGCCATCGATATAGCGGCTGCCGACCACGAGCTCCGCCTCGCCGCGTTGCAGCAGCCCCACCATCTTGGGCAGTTGGGTCTCGTCATGCTGCAGATCGGCGTCGATCACCGCCGCATAGGGTGCGCTGGCAGCGAGGATGCCCTCGATGCAGGCCCCGGACAGCCCGCGGCGTCCGATCCGGCGGATGCAGCGGACGCGGGAATCCTTCTGCGCCAGGCCACGAACGACTTCCCAGGTGCCGTCGGGGGAATTGTCGTCGACGAAGACGACTTCCCAGGCGACGTCCTTCAGCGTGGCGTCCAGCCGCCGGTACAGGACCGTGACGTTGTCGCGCTCGTTGAAGGTAGGGACGACGACCGAAAGCTGGGGCAAACCTGTGGCCTGCGGCGGGTTGTAGGGACCCGGTTTGATAGCGTCATTCATGGGGCCAGCGTATATCCGCAGCCGCCAGTGATGCCAAGGCGCCGCCAGCACTACAAAAGGCGCCGCCGGCACGACCAGGGCGTCGAAATGTTACCGGGTGTTACTGGACGCGGGGAAAATGGGCCAAACGAGGCCCCAAAATGCCAACGACCACGAACAGAGGGCGCGCGTACATCCGGCGCAGCCAAGCCATTCATGGTCGTCCCAGCGCCGGAGCTGTTAAGCGTCAACGTCGCCGTTAATAGCGATATGGGGATGCTCGAAGCGTTCCGCAAGGGGGCTGGAGCCCGCCTGCCCTGCCCTATTAGTTGGGCACTTCCCGGATCACCGGCCCCCGCGGTGCGGGCGCCGCAGGCGCCCCCTGGACCGGCTGCTGCAAGACGGCCGGCCTGGGCGTCGGCTTGCCAAATTGCCCGATCGGCCCATAGGCGATCGCGACCACCAGCACAATCGAGGCGACGATGGCGCCCAGGATACCGGCGACTGACTCAGAATTCATACCCGACAATCTCCCGTCTGATCGGGAATCAATATCACGGAAGGCCGGAATGGAGGAATAGGTCGGCGAAGGCCGTGGCGGCTACTTCGACGCGGCTTTGCGCTTGGCGAACGCCGTCACAATGTCTTTCTGGGCGAAGGCAATGGCATTGTTGGCCGTCGTCAGGTTGGCGTCCGCATCCTTGTCGGGGAACTGGATCCCGAGATAACCCACCAGTGCCACCCGGAAATTCTGTCGCTCCGATGCGCAGGCCGCTGCGATCAACGCGCCAAACTCCTGTTCCGGCATGTTCCTGTTGGTTTCCCGCGGATACTCGCGGGCCAGGCAGCTCCAATAGGCGTCACGCCCGGAAACCGCCAGCCGGCGCGCGTCGGCAACCTCATCGGCGAACGCTGGAACAGCTATTATTGCGACCAGTGCGGCGATCAGGATGCGCATCCTTCGCTCCATTTTCTTATTGCGAGCCCGAACCCCGAGACCACGTGCACAGCACGATTTTGGCGGATTGGCCAATCACGATTGATTGGGCTCGGCTGGAGAATGCGCCGTCGAAGACGGCTCTGGTCCGCAATCAGCGCCGCATCCTACGAGCTTGCGCTCTCGCTCGCGCTTCGCTTCGACGCCGGTCCGGCGCCGCGCATGTAATGCCGTTCCGGCCGGTAGCGGCCGCCCCAGACCCGCATGATCCGGCGCACGAGGCTCGACAGCCATTGGAAGATTGCCATCGGAAGGTCCTTCTCTCTTCAAGCGCCGAGCTGACCGGTCAGCCGCTCGTGGAACGACGAGCTGCGCTGGTCGAGCCCAACGAACGTGACGGAGGCGCCATGGTCGCGGTATTTGGTTTCGATCGAATCCAGCGCCGCGACGCTCGAAGCGTCCCAAATCTGGGAATGGGTGAGGTCGATCAGGACGCGCTTCGGATCCTCGCCATAGGAGAAGCGCTCGACGAGGTCGTTGCTGCTGCCGAAGAACAGCGGCCCATGGACGTGATAACGTACCGAAAGGCCGTCCTCGCTGAGGCTGCGGTCCGCGCGGATGACATGTGCGACCCGGCGCGCGAACAACACCATGGCGAACAACACGCCGACGGCGATCCCGATGGCGAGATTGCTGGTGGCAACGGTAACGGCAACGGTCAGGAACATCGCCAGCGTTTCCGGGATCGGCATCCGCTTCAGCGTCGCCGGCGTGATGCTGTGCCAATCGATGGTCTTGAGTGCCGCGATCATCATGACGGCGGCGAGCGCGACCATCGGAATTTGCGCCATCAGGTCGCTGAGCGCGGTCACCAGCACCAGCAGCACGATCGCGGCGACCGCCGTCGAAATTCGGGTGCGGCCCTGCCCGATCTTCACGTTGACGACGGTCTGGGCGATCATCGCGCATCCGCCGATGCCGCCATAAAAACCGGCCGCGATATTCGCGACGCCGAGCGACCAGGATTCCCTGCCCTTGTGCGAGCGCGTTTCGGTGAGATCGTCGACCAGCTTGGCCGTCAGCAGCGTCTCGAGCAG
>JACDAG010000317.1 GCA_013695565.1 Bradyrhizobium sp. | reverse complement strand
GCCACCCTCTCCCACAAGGGGAGAGGGGTCACTGCTGTTGCCGCTGTGCTCTCAATTCACCGGCTTAAAACTTAGCGTCGAAAACTCCGACTGCATGATCTGCGGCTTCTGGTTCGAGAACCGCACCCCGGGGCCGAAACTGATCGGCGCCATGATGCCGGTCTCGACATTTTTGGTCTTCTCCAGCTCGGCGATGGTGCAGGCCCAGGTCGGCTGCTTGCCGCAGCGTTCGATTGCGGCAATCAAGACCTTGGCGGCGGCATAGCCCGTCATGGAATAGCGGTTGATGCCCTTCATCTCGGCCTCCGGCAGCAATCCCTTGGCCTTCTCGAGGAAGGCCTTGCCGGCAGCGCCTGCGAACGGCTCGACATAGTCGACGGCGTAGATGCCGTCGCCGGCTGGGCCCATCAGTTTCAGCACCGGCTCGACCCGGCCGGGCCAGAAGATGCCGACCACCGGTTTGATGTTGAGCTTTTCGAGCTCCTTCATCATCGCGATGTTCTCGCCGATGATGCCGCCGGCCAGGAATATTTCAGCGCCGGATTCCTTCAGCTGCAGCATGTCGGAAGAAAAGTCCTGTTGACCCTTTTTGTAATTGCCGCTGTAGACCACTTTGAGTTTTCTGGCCTTGACCACGGTATCGAAGCCGTCGCGCACGGTGATGCCGTAATCGTCGTCCTGCGTGATCAGGCCCCATTTCTTGCCGGGATTCTTCTCGGCGAGATAGTTGACGAGGTGGATGATGCCTTCCTCATAGGACTGCCCGACCACGAACACGTTCTTGCGCGGCGGCTCCCAGAGGAATTTGACGGGTGCCACGTCGATCACGGTCGGGATACCGGCCTTTTCCAACAGCGGCATCACGGCGATGGACTGGCCGGAGCCGGAGATGCCGAGCATCGCAAAGGCCTTGTCGACGTCGGTCACCTTCTTGACGCCCTGGATGGTGCGGGCGGTGACGTAGCCGTCGTCTTCCAGCACGTATTTGATCTTGCGGCCGTGGATGCCGCCGGCATTGTTGGCTTCCGCAATCGCGATCTTGTGGCCGATCGACGCGGCGACGCCGAGCAGCGCCGGGGGACCGGTCAAGGGTTCGACGTCACCAATCACGATTTCGGTGTCGGTAATGCCGGGATCGGCTGCCAGTGCTGTGCCGGTCGAGAGATACGCGCCCGCGAGCAACAGTGACGCCGTCGCCAGATACTTGATCATTGTTTCCTGCTCCTGTTCGATTGCTTTTTTCTGGTTAGTAACGAAGCGGCCAGTTCACCCACATCCGCCGGATGTCGTGCCACGCGCCGACCAGGCCGCGCGGCTGGAAGCGCAGGAACAGGATGATGACGAGGCCGTAGAGCATGCTCTTCAGTTCCTGTGCGCCGGTCGTGAAGGTCGCGTCGATCTGGGCGCTGAACAGGCTGAAGACGAACCGCGTCGCTTCCGGCAGCAGCACGATCAGGACGGTGCCAAGCACCGCGCCGAGCGCCGAGCCGAGCCCGCCGACGATCAGGATTGCCAGCGCCTCGATCGAGAGCAGGAACGGAAAGCCTTCGACGCTGACAAAGGAGAGATAGATGCCGTACAGCGCGCCCGACAGGCCGGTGATGAAGGCGGAGGTGACGAAGGCGAACAGCTTGTAGGCGTGCAGATTGATGCCCATGACGCGCGCGGCGGTGTCGTTGTCGCGGATCGCGACAAAGGCGCGGCCGACACGGCTGCGGCGAATGTTCAGCGCCGCAAACAGCGTCAGGATGGCGAAGCCGAGGCAGAGCCAGGTAAAGGCGGCGTCGCTGTCGAAGCTGAGCCCGAAGATCTCCGGGCGCTGCACCGAAATGCCGCGGGCACCGTTGGTCAGCCATCGCGCTTCCAGGATCACGGTGTTGATGATGAAGGAGAACGCGAGCGTGGTGATCGCGAGATAAAGCCCCTTCAGCCGCAGCGACGGCGCGCCGACGATCAGGCTGGCGAGCGCCGGCACGACGCCGGCACCGAGGAAGCCGACCAGCGGATGCATCTGATATTTGGAGACCAGCACCGCATAGGCGTAGGCGCCGGTGACGAGGAATCCGACATGGCCGAGCGAGATCAGCCCGGTATAGCCGGTCAGGATGTTGAGGCCGAGCGTGCCGACCACCGTGATCAGGATGATCATCAGGAACGACAGCGCGTAGGAGTTCAGCACAAAGGGGGCTGCGATCAGGCCTGCGAGCAACAGCGCCGACCACAGCCATACCGGTGGCGAGTCGACGAGGGTGACGAGTTCGCCGTAGGTCTGCTTGAAATCGCCGGTGCGCATCCCTAAACCCTCTCGATGTCGCGTTCGCCGAAGATGCCGAACGGGCGGATCATCAGCACCACGATGATCATGGCAAAGCCCGCGACTTCCTTCATGCCGGAGCCGACATAACCGCCGGCGAGATTCTCGGTGATGCCGATCAGGAGACCGCCGAGGCCGGATCCAAGCACGGCGTCGAGGCCGCCGAGGATGGTGGCCGGAAACGCCTTCAGCCCGAGCTGGAACATTGCCGGCGACAGGTCATAGGACAGCGCAAAGAACACGCCGCCGATTCCGGCAATTACGGACGAGGCGGCCCAGGCCAGGGCATGGACTCTGGTGGCGCTGATGCCCATCAGGAGGGCGGTACGGTCATCGGCGGCAACGGCACGCATCGCGACGCCGATCTTGCTGTAGCGGAAGAACGCCCAGATCGCGACGAGCAGCGCGAGAAGCGTGACGATGACCGCGATCTGGCCGGTGCGCACGCCGATCGTGCCGATCCGGACGATGGTACGTCCGAACCCGACGTCGAGGCCGTGCGGATAGGCGTCCCAGATGAAATTGATCGACGAGCGCAGGATCACGGCGAGGCCGATGGTGACCATCACGGTGGCGAAGACCGGCTCGCCCAGCATCGGCCGCATCACCACGCGCTCGATGACGAGGCCGAGCACGACGGCGGCAAGGATGGCGCCAAGTGCCACCACGAACATGTTGCCGCTGACCGTGGTCGAGATGGTCCAGGCGATATAGGCCGTGATCATGGTCATTTCGCCCTGCGCGAAATTGACCAGGCCGGTGGATTTGTAGATCACGGCAAAACCCATCGCGATCAGGCCATAGATGGCGCCGATCGCAAGGCCGGATATCAGCAGCTGCATGAAATACTGCATCAGACCTCCGCCTGGTAGATGATGGCGAGTTCGCGCGCGAATTTCTTCTCGATCATGGTGCGGCGTACCTTCTGCGTGGCGGTCAGCTCGCCGTCGTCGTGGTCGAGTTCCTTCTCGAGGATCGCGAAGCGCCGGATGTTCTCGACGCGGGCGAAGCGCTTGTTGGTCTCGTTGACGATGCGCTCGACCAACTCGTGCACTTCGGGTAATTGCGACAGCGATTTGTAATTGGTGTAGGCCAGCGCCTTGTCACGGGCCCAGCGGCCGACATTGTCGAAATCGACTTGGATGATGGCGCCGAGATACTTTTTGGCCTCGCCGACCACGATCGCTTCCTTGATGAACTCGGAATCCTTGAGCGCGTTCTCGATCTCGGAGGGAGCGATGTTCTTGCCGCCGGCGGTGATGATGATCGCCTTCTTGCGGTCGACCACGGTGATCTCGCCATTATCCAGGACTTCGACGATGTCGCCGGTGCGCAGCCAGCCGTCGGAATCGAGCGTCGCGGTGGAGGCCTTGTCGTCGAGGAAATAGCCCTTGAAGACGCCGGGATTGCGCAGCAGGATCTCGCCGTCGCTGTCGAGCTTCCATTCGGTGTCGCGTAACGGCAGGCCGCAGCCGCCGAGCCGGTGATGGCTTTCGGTCTGGATGAAGGCGACGCCGCCGCTTTCGGTCAGTCCATAGCCCTGCGAAACCGGGCGGCCGACGATGTCGAAGAAGCGCAGCGTCTCCGGCGAAATCGAGGCGCCGGCGCAGAGCCGGTGACGGCTGCGGGCAAAGCCGAGATGACGCTGGATGTTGCGGAACAGCAGCACATACAGCAGCGCGTAGCCGAGGCGATCGAGCCAGGTCGTGGTCCCGGCCTGCCGGCGGTCCGACAGTTTGCGGCTCCAGGCGATGCAGGTTTTGACAAAACGCTGGCGCAGCTGGCCGCTCTCGCCGAGCCTGAACAGGAAACCCTGCTGCAGCTTTTCGTAGATGCGGGGAACGCCGACGAAGAAGGTCGGTGCGATCTCGCGGATATTGAGCGCGACGGTGTCGATCGACTCCGCAAAGCTGACGGCACCGCCGAGCACCAGATGCGTGACCTCGCCATAGCAGCGCTCGGCCACGTGGCACAGCGGTAAATAGCTCACCGCTTCGAATGGCTTGTCTGATATCCCGACGGCTTCGGCGTAGATATAGGCGGCATAGACCAGATTGCGGTGGGTCAGCATCGCGCCCTTGGGCGGGCCGGTCGTGCCCGACGTATAGACCAGGATGGAGACGTCGTCGGGCGAAGCCTGCGAAATCAGGCGATCGAGCGTCGCGTTGGCGTCGGGATTTTCCAGCGCATAGGCCTTGCCGCGCTCGCATAGCTTTTCGAACGACATCAGCTGCGATTGGGCGTACTGCCGAAGGCCCTTCATGTCGATGCAAACGACGGCCTCGAGCGCCGGCAGGCCGTCATTGTTGGCCAGCGCGTCCAGCACCTTGTCGGTCTGCTCCTGGTCGCCGGTAATGACCACCCGCGCGCCGGAGTGGCGCACGATGTATTGCAGCTCGACCCAGGGGTTGGTCGGATAGATGCCGACCGCCACCGCGCCGATCATCTGGACACCGAGATCGGCGTAAAACCATTCCGGCGTGTTCTCGCCGGCGATGGCGACGCGATCGCCTGGCTTGAGGCCGAGCGCGAGCAAGCCGAGCGCCACGGCGCGCGCCGTTTCGTAGTAGTGGTTCCAGGAATAGGGATTCCAGATGCCGTATTCCTTCTCGCGCAGTGCGAGCTTGTCGCCATGCATGGCGGCGCGCAGGCGCAGCAGCTGCGGAATGGTGATCGCGGCGCTCTTCAGGGCGGTCCGCAGCGATCCGGCATCGTGCGCGGATGATGCTCGTGTGACGCCTGATGGCGTCGCCGGATGCTCGGTGCGCAGGTTTTCGATCACCGACATCACGCGCCCACCTCGGCTGTGGCTTCCGTGCGGTGGCCGCCGAGATAGGCTTCGGTGACGGCCGGATCGCGCCGCACTTCGGCGGGCGTACCCTCGGCGATCTTGCGGCCGAAATTCAGCACATGAATGCGGTCGGAGATATCCATCACGATCCGCATCTCGTGTTCGATCATCAACACGGTAATGCCGAGCTGGTCGCGGATATCGAGCACAAAGCGGGCGATGTCCTCGGTCTCTTCCTGGTTCATGCCCGAGACCATTTCATCGAGCAGCAGCAGCTTCGGTTCGCAAGCCAGCGCCCGGGCCAGTTCGACGCGCTTCTGCTGGCCGTAGGACAGCGTGCCGACGACGGCGTCGCGGATGTGCTCGATTTCGAGGAATTCGACGATGTGCTCGACCCGTTGCCGGGCCTCGATCTCCTCGCGCCTGGTGCGGCCGAAGAAGATCACGGCATCGAGCACGTTGGAGCGCAAATGGGTGTGCCGGCCGGTCAGGATGTTCTCGACCACGGTGCCGTGCTTGAACAGTGCGAGGTTCTGAAAGGTCCGCCCGATCCCGAGGGCTGCGAACCGCGACGGCGAGATGGTCGCGAGATCAACGCCGTCGAACAGGATGCGGCCGCCGCTCGGACGCAGCACGCCGGAGATCATGTTGAACAGCGTGGTCTTGCCGGCGCCGTTCGGGCCGATCACGCTGCAGATCTCGCCCGACGTCACGGCAAGGCTGACATCGGCGACCGCCTGCAGGCCGCCAAAGCGCTTGCTGAGATTTTCGACGCTAAGCAGGGCGGTCACGACAGCCACCTCTTGCGGCGCTTGTAATGCTTGACGTCGCGCAGGCTCTTGCGCCCGGCGCTGGAAATGCCGAGGTAGAACTCCCGCACATCCTCGTTCGATGCCAGCTTCTGCGCGGTGCCGTCGAGCACGACGCGTCCGGTTTCCAGGATGTAGGCGTAATCGGCGATATCGAGCGCGCGCTGCGCGTTCTGTTCGACCAGCAACACCGTCATCTTCATCTCGTCGCGCAGTTTGGCGATCACTTCATAGATGCGGTCGATGATCAGCGGCGCGAGGCCGAGCGACGGCTCGTCGAGCGCCAGCAGCACCGGATCGGTCATCAAGGCGCGGCCGATGGCGAGCATCTGCTGCTCGCCGCCGGACATGTAGCCTGCGATCTGGTCGCGGCGCTCGAACAGGCGGGGGAACAGCGTGAAGACTTTTTCACGGCGGTCGCGCGCTTCCGCGGCGGTCCTGGTGTAGCCGCCCATCTGCAGGTTTTCGTCGATGGTCAGCGCCGGAAACACGCGGCGGCCTTCGGGCACCTGCACGATGCCGCGCCGGACCAGTTCGTCGGGCGCGAGGCGATGGACTTCCTCATGGCGGAAGCGGATCGAGCCGTTCTCGATCACGCCTTCCTCGGTGTAGAGAATACCGGACATCGCCTTGAGCAAGGTCGACTTGCCGGCGCCGTTGGAGCCGAGCAGGGCGACAATGCCGCCCTGGGGGACCACAATGCTGACGTCGCGGATCGCCTCGATGGCATTGTCGTAAACGATGCGGATGTTGCGGAATTCGAGCAGGCACGACGGATCAGGCGCGGCCTGCGCGCCGCTGGTATTGGCTTGGATCGGGATCGTCGTCGGCATTGCGCTCACACCCGGCTCGATTGCGGCATGCGCGGCCGCTGCGCCAGGATCGCGTCGGTAACGATTTTTGCGGTTTCGGCGCAGGCTTGCGTGCCGCCATTGCCGTATTGCTTGACGGCGTCGCCGACGCACCACAGGCCGTCGATGCCGGTTTCGCGCGGCAGATCGTATCCGGCGCAGCTGCGCTGGGCCGGCCAGTCGTTGCGCATGACCCGGATCGACAGGATTTTGGCTTGCGCAAAGTTGGGAAATTGTTCGCGCAGGTCGGTCAGCGCCAGCTCGACCTCGGCATCGCCATCGAAATCGCC
The DNA here is from genome assembly GCA_013695565.1 of Bradyrhizobium sp. Classification (GTDB taxonomy): domain Bacteria; phylum Pseudomonadota; class Alphaproteobacteria; order Rhizobiales; family Xanthobacteraceae; genus Bradyrhizobium. Next base: position 2,352 of record JACDAG010000317.1, on the reverse strand, counting down.
GAGCGCCGGAATCGGCACGGCGTAGGCGACATAGAGATGCCAGCCGGGTGGTGCGAGTTCGGGGCAGGTGGCGGTGAGGTTGGCCATGTTGCACAGCCGCCGCGTCTTGCCGAAGGTCACGATGCCCGGATGCGAGATCAGCGGCTCCTGGCTGGCGATATTGATGACGATGTTGGCGGCGGGCTTCAGGACGCTGCGGACCTGCTCGACATAGGCTGATGGGAAGGCGGCTTCGCCGCCGAGCGCCACGGTGATTTTGGGGCCGGCATTGCTGATGACGAGATCGGTCTCGATCCGCAGCCTCTCGCCGTCGCGCATGACGGTGACGCCTTCGACGCGGCCGTTTGCGGAGTGAATTTGCACCGCCGGAGTCGACAGCCAGATATCGCCGTTGCGTTTGATCGCGGTGCCCAGCGCATTCCAGACGCCGATCGTGCCTTGCGGGCAGAAGCCAAAACGCTTGAAGGCGCCCTTGCTGGTGAAATAGGTCAGGAAGGCCCGCGCCGGCAGCTCATTGGCATTGCAGGCGAAGATCGCGGCGCAGAGGTTGCGGAAGAGCGCGTGCACTGTGGCGTTGCTGGTGTAGGTCTTGAGCCAGTCCTCGGTCGATTGCCGGCCGTCTGGCAGGTTGCCGGAACGGGCGTCGGCGAATTTTTCCAGGATGCGCGAGGCCTGTTTTGTCAGTTGCCCGAGCAGCAGCGACCAGCCGCCGCGGCCGACATCGATCAGCTTGCCGTCGATGAAGAAGGAACTGGCGGGCTCCGGGGTGCGGATATCGAGCGGCGCGCCGACGGTATTGAAGGTCTCCTCGAAGATACCGCCGAGTTCGATGGCGATCGCACCGATATTGACCGTAAAGCCGTCGATCTGTTCGGTCGAAGCGCGCCCGCCGATCCGCTCCTTGTCGTCGACGACGACGGTATAGAGCCCGGCATGGGCGAGCCGCGCCGCGGCGCAAAGCCCGCCGGCACCGGCCCCGATTACGACAGCATCCGCCCGAACCACCGTCATTCCACCTCCCAAAGCCGCTGCACGGTTGACCCGGGCTGTCCTGGATTTGGATCATTCTATTATAATCCGACTGGCCGTTCAAACAATTTTTTGAGATAAGGACAATAGGGTCGATCGGCCGCAGGCCCGGGCAAACCGGCGCCGGACGACGCGTCGAAACCTGAAAAAGGACGGCTGAATCAGCTAAGCATGGCCTTTGCGAATACGAGCTTAAGCTGAATGGAAGCGGGCAATATCCGATGGCGAGAACACGCTCTGAGAACTATGACGGCATCCATCTCGGCATATTGACCAATGCCGCCCGGCTGTTTTCGGCGCAGGGATATATGCGCGCCTCGATCGCCGACCTTGCCGATGCCTGCAAGCTGTCGCGCGGCGCGCTCTATCATTATTTCGACTCCAAGGAAGCGATCCTGTTCGCGATCCTCGACGCCCATATCCGGGAAATGATCCAGCATGTCGAAACCGCGGTAGCGGCCGGCGGCCCGACGCTCGCTCAATTTCAGAACGTCATTCGCGCGATCGTCGAGGTCAACGCCAAATCGCCGCATGAGCAGCGCGTGCTGATTCACGACCTCTCGTTCCTGAACGAGGACGAGCAGCAGGCCATCAAGGATCTCGAGCGGCAGCTCGTAGACATCGTCACCGATCTCTTGGTCAGGCTCGACGCCGAGGGCCGGATCGTCAGGCGGACCAAGAAGATCTACACGATGATCCTGTTCGGCATCATCAACTACACCTACACCTGGTATGACCCCAAGGGCGGGATCGGTCCGCAGGAATTCGCGGATATGGCGGTCGAATTGTTTTTGCACGGATTCGCGGCAAATGACGCCGTGAAATCTTCGCCGGGAAATCGGCGTGAGAAGGTTTAGCCGAGGCAGGTATCGAAGGTGCGGACCAATCCATTAGGCGAGATCGTGCACTGCGGGTCGCGGTGCCGCCGGCGGCGATGAGCCCACCGGCGGTCGCAGGCAATCCTGCGGTCAGGCGGCTTTGGGTCTGGATTTCGCCACGTGGGTAGCGATGGCATCCATCAGGGCCGGGGACAGGCAATCGTAAGGCTCCAGCTGGAGTTCCTTCAACCTTGCCCTGACAGCACCCATGTTATCCGGGCTTGCACCCGACTCGATAATCGACGAAACAAATGCCGCGAATTCCGACGGCGCCCAGCCCGCATCCTTCGATAGCTCGGTGTGAATAAAATCGAGTCCGTAGAACGGGTGGCCCTTGTTCTCGATCCGGCAATACATGTGGACACCGCATTCTTTGCAGGCATGCCGCTGAATGGTTGCCTGGGGGTCCGCGACCGCGAGTTTGTTTCCGTTCGCCTTCACACTG
>JACDAG010000140.1 GCA_013695565.1 Bradyrhizobium sp. | reverse complement strand
CCCCACCCTACATTCTTCGTTAATACGTGATCCGCAACCAGACGCCGCCATGGAGGGTGTTGCCGACCGGCTGCGGGCCAGCGGTGCCGTTGACGAAGAGGTCGGCGACCCAGCCCTTGGTAATGCGGAAGCCGAGGCGGCCGCCATATTCGAACCAGCTCTGGTTGCCGATCGTCGGCACCACGGTGCCGGTACCGGTCACGGTGGCGACGATGCCGGATTGCGTGCCGAACGATTGCACGAACCCGCCATTGATATTGGCCTCGACATTGTTGCCGAACAGATGGGTCCATTGCCCGCCGATCTTGACCAGGTTGGTTTTATCGGTGCCGCCGGGGATCGAGGCGTCGAATGGATTGAACGCGGCGGCAGGATCCGAATAGCCCTTCACGCGCTGCCATAATTGCCAGACCTCGACGGAGGCGGCGACTTCATCGCGCGGCGACAACCGGCTGATCCAGCCGGCGCGGCCATAGACACCGTAATTGTCGCCCGTGGTATTGCCGTCCACCGACACCGCGCCGAGGCTCGTCACATAGCTGCGGCGATAGCGTATCTTCTCATAGGGCGTCAGGATGGCGCCGAGGTCGAAGAACGGCCGCGACGATCCCCAGTCGGCGAAATCGTAGCGCAGCGCAAACGCGCCGATCGGGGCCGCGGTGACGCTATAGCCGCCTTCGCTGTAATGGGTGTAGGCGATGCCCGCCAGCAGCGACAGATTGGCGGTGAGGTTCTTGCGGCCGTGAATGCCGGCGGAAAACGATCCCGCCGAGCCGAAGGCACTGACGCAATCGTTGCAATTGACCTGTTCGTTGATGCCGAGCAGCACGGTGCCGAGCACGCGGTTGGTGATCATCTGGTTGAAGCGCTGTTTGGCCAGATCGTTGATCGATCCCGCGCTGGAATCCGCGCCGGTCGGGGTTGGTGTCGGTGTCGAGGTCGATATCGGCGTCGGACTCGGTGTTGTCGTCGGCGTTGGTGTCGGCGAACCACCGACGCCCGGCGTAGAAGATGGGCTTGGTGTTGGTGCCGGAGTGCTGGAAGGGTACGGTGTCGGCTCGCCATCCCCAGACGGTGTCGTTGTCGGAGTGCCTGAGGGGTATGGAGTCGGGGACTGTGCCGACGCCGGAGATATTTGCATCGGCGCCGGCCAAAGAAAAGCCGCCGCTACCAGCGCGATGGACGCGATGAAACGTCTTGTCCGGATTTGCATGGTCAGCGTCCGCACAGCATGCCGGTGGGATCGCTGCCGTCATCGACCGGAGGCGTCACCGTCGGCGCGGCGCTGGCATATTGCGTCGCGCTGCAAAGCCCGGCCGCGGCGCTGCAGGTCCTGGCGAAGGTCCATGGCGGGTTGTTGGTCTTCTTGATCGTGGTCTTGCCGCCGCTCAGGGTAATGACAGCGGTATCGCCGGGGTTGATGAGCTGGATGCATTCGAAGCTGACGGTGCAGACCGACGCCTGGCCTTCTTGCAGATTGACGACGGTCTGGCCGCGCTGCGACAGGATATCGAGCGTGGTGCCGCGCACGCCGATGGTCGCTAGCGGCGTCGTGATCTTGTAGGCGGCCTTCTCCGAATTGCCGGTGACGAAGCGGAACGCGCCGGAGGTGAGCCGGATCGCGACGTTGCGATAATGAGTCTCGTCGTCGAACACGGTGCGGTCGAGCTTGAGCGACGCGTTCGGCCCCAGCGACAAATTGGTGCTGTCGGACATCACCAGTCGCGCAGCGCTGTCGAGGCCGGTGCGAACGATTTCGTCGCCCAGCAATCCGTCGCCGACATTGATCCGGCTGGTGGCCGATCCGGCGACACGAAGCACTTCATTCTTGACGACGGCAGCTTCCCCGACGCGTGTTTGCGCGGAAAGCGGACTTGCCGTCAGCATTGCGATTGCGCCAAGCAGAAAAGCAAACAGAGAGCAGTTAAGCGATTTCATTTCAAAGCCGATCGATTATCCCGACATCGTACCGGACCGCGCGCGCAAGCGATGTGGCAGAATTATCACTAGCGGCGCCTTACTATCCCGGTTGTTAGTGACGTCGGATTCGAATCGCGTTCAATGCGATGGACATAAAAATCTGTACCGCCCACACTCTATTTGCCGCATTTCATTTGGTGTTTGAAGACAATGCCGAAATCACCAGTCTCTGTTCCCGATCAGCCTATCGCGCGCACCGCCATGACAGCGGGAGCCATCTTTTTCTTCGCGCATTTCGCGATGCTGATCGGCATTACCACGCCGGAAAAATTCTATTTCGATGAAGTGCACTACGTGCCGGCGGCACGGCAGATGCTTTTGCCAGTGATGCCGCAGCCGATGTTCAACCCGATGCATCCGCCGCTGGCCAAGCAATTCATCGCGCTGTCGATCCATACATTCGGCGACGGGCCGCTCGGCTGGCGCTATCCGGCGGTGCTATCAGGCGCGCTCGCTATCGTCGCGGTGTATCTTGGCGGCCTGGCATTGTTCGCTGCGCAAGGCCCCGCCATTGCCGCGAGCCTGCTCGCCTTTTTCAACCAGATGCTGTTCGTGCAATCGCGGATTGCGATGCTGGATATTTTCGCGCTCACCTTCAGCCTGTTCGCCATCGCCGCGTTCCTGCACGGCTTCCGGCAGCAACGGCCACAGCTCTGGTTCGCACTGACCGGACTGTTGTGCGGCCTCTCGATCGGATGCAAATGGAGCGGCCTGTTCGTGCTCGCGGTGTGCATCGTCATCGGGGCGGCGATCCGCCTGATGCAGAGCTGGCGCACGCAATTCGCCGACGGCAATGCCGATGACTGGTACCGGCCTGATGCCTGGCCCACCTTCAAGGCCTGGCAATTCGCCGGCTGCTTCCTGCTGATCCCGGCGCTCGCTTATCTTGCGACCTTCGTTCCGCTCTACGGCTTGTCGATCCCGGACATCATCGAGGCGCAGCGCCGTGTCTTCAGCGACAACACCACGACCGCGATCGCGGGCCACACCTATATGAGTTCGTGGCCGTCCTGGCCGTTCCTGGTGCGTCCGGTCTGGTATCTGTTCGACAAGGTCGGCGACGACAGGATCGCGGCGGTGGTGTTCCTCGGCAATCCCCTGATCCTGTGGCCGGCGCTGATGGCGGCCGCGGTTGCGTTGCGCGACTGGATCGTGACGCGGCGGGCAGACCCGTTTCTGGTGCTGGCGTTTTACGTCGGGCCTTATCTCGCCTGGGTGCTGCTGCCGCGAACGCTTGGCTTCATCTATTATTATCTGCCGGCCGCGACCACCGCGAGCTTCGTGCTGGTCTATGCGCTCCGTCGCGGCAACACGCCGCGCTGGCTGCTATGGGCCTTTGTCGCTGTCGGTGCGGCAGGCTTCGCCGCGATGCTGCCGATCTCGGCCGCATTCTTCGAAACGTCGATGGCGACGTTCAACCGCCTGATGATTTTTCAGAACTGGATTTAGAGAGGCGTAATTCTCTCTCAACGAGTCGTCCCCGCGAAGGCGGACCCATAACCACGATCGTTGATTGTTATAAGGGGCTGTAGCGCCAGCTCGCGTAAACGCGACCCATCGGTGGTTATGGCGTTCGCCGGGACGACGATAGATTTGCGGGCGCCCTAAGACGAAAAATCCGCCTGCCGTTGCCGGCAGGCGGATCGACCCGCGCGAACTTACTTCGCCGCGGTCTTGGTATCCATGTTGACGACCTGAACGCGGCGGTTGGCCGGGTCCATCGGCGCGTTCGGGTCTTTCGGCTTGGACTTGCCATAGCCGACGGTCACGAGATCGGAGCCGTTGATGCCAAACTCCTCGCTCAGGACCTTCTTGATCGTGTCGGCGCGGCGCTCGGAGAGCTCCTGGTTATAACCTTCACCGCCGACCGCATCGGTATGACCGGCAACCACGAAGGTCGAACCCTTCAGGCTCGGGTCCGACAGCGCCTTGCCGAGTTCGTTGACCGCCGGCTCCGAGCTCTTGCTGATTTCGGCCGAGTTGTAGTCGAAGCGGATTTCGAGATCGATCTTCGGCTTGGTGGCGGCAAGCTCGGCAATTTCCTGGCGCTCGCCGATCGAGAGCGACCGGGTCTTGCGGTTGCGCAGCGTCGCGACGAAGCTGGCTTCCTTGGCCTGTGCGGCGGTGTCGACCTGCGGGCCGACCGAAAGGCCGCGGGTCGCCGATGTCGGCTTCAGCGCCTTCAGGATCTTGTCGGCCGAGACGGTGTCGCCGGCAAACGCCACGCCCGCTGTCATCGACAGCACGGCGCCGAATGTCAAAATGGAAAATCCATTAAAGCGGGTCATTGTCGTTATCCTCACGGTTACGCCTGCCATATTGGCCGGTTGGCGGTTTGATGCTGCAAAGATAAGTCAGGTTCAAAGCAATCAGTGTGATCTAGGTCACGTTGGAGGCGTTGGCCTTCACGGTTCCGGTCCTCTGCGTGACGATAGTCTCTAACGTGGCGACCGCCAACCTCCTGATTGGTATTGCTGTTCATTGCCGGTCTCAATGCCGTCGCGCCAGCGCCGATCTGTGAACAACAAATCGGCCAGATGGGGACCTAGCAAGATCACACAACAAAAAAATTCGAGAAGAAAAGCGTTCAGGCAAGCGAAGGCGGGCGGGTGTTTCAGTCAGTAAAGCGTCAGCGTGACTATCTCGGTTACCGCAACGGTCCACCCGAGCTTCCGGGTTCGGCCAGTTCAATGCCGACCCTGATCGGGGCTGCGATGATCGCGGCGGCCATTCTGCTGTCGACGTTCATCAATGCGCTGGGCAGCCGCTATGTCGGGATCGAGAGCCCCACCGAAGAGAGCGCCTGGCTGGTCGATCGTTTGACCGGCAGCGTCTACAAATGCCGTGCGCGGGACCAGGGCAAGGCATCCTGCGAGAGCGAGATCGCGACCGGCAGCGTCACGGAGCGGTCAAAACGGTAAGTTCGGGACTCCCCACCGGAGCGAATCCGATTACATTGCCGGGCGATGCCCCGCGCGACAAAACCCCACCCGCTGACCAAGACCGAGGCCCGCCGTATCTGGCTGCGTGCCCAGCGGCTCGATACGCCTGACCCCTTCGGCCAGGGGCCGGAGGCCACCGCCGCCGCGGTGGCGCATCTCGGCTATGTGCAGATCGACACTATCAACGTGATCGAGCGCTGCCATCACCACATTCTCTTCAGCCGGATTCCCAACTATCGGCGCGCGGATCTGCGGCAGGCCCAGAGCGTCGACAAGAGCGTGTTCGAATACTGGACGCATGCGCTGTCCTATGTGCCAGCGCAAGACTTTCGCTATTTCATCCCGGACATGAAGCTGCACCAGCGCGAGGGCCACAAATGGTTCGCGTCGGTCAGCCCGGCCGACACCCGAAAAGTGATGCGGCTGCTCAAGCGCGACGGCGCCTTGACGATCCGCGACATCGAGGACGACGTCCTCACCGAGAAAGAGCATCTGTGGGCAAGCCGCAAACCATCGAAGCGGGCGCTGCAGCTGGCGTTCTATACCGGCGCGGTCACGATCTCCGAACGCACCGGCATGCTGAAGACCTACGAGTTGATGACGCGGCATTTCGGCTGGGACAAGCCGCCGAAGCCGGCTTCAACCACCGAAACCACGATCTATCTGCTCGATCGTTCATTGCGCGCGCAAGGGATCGTCAGCCTGGAGTCGATCTGCCATCTCAATGCGCCGAGCAAGGCGGCGGTGCGGCGCCTGATCGAGGCGCGCGTGCGCCGAAAGGAAATGATGCCTGTCGCGCTCGAGGGCGCGGGCCAGCAGGAACATTGGATGCGGGTTGAGACGCTGGAACTGGCATCGGCAGACGAGGGCGATGGCGGTCTCGTGCACATCCTGTCGCCGTTCGATCCATTGATTATCCAGCGCAAGCGCACCGAATTGTTCTTCGACTACGGCCATCGCTTCGAGGCCTATGTGCCCCGGGATAAGCGCCTGTTCGGTTATTTCGCACTGCCGGTTTTGGTCGGCGAAGACATCGTCGCCGCCATCGACCTCAAGACCGACCGCAAGGAAAAGAAACTGCTGATGCAGAAATGGAACTGGGTCGGCAAGGGCGCGGCGCGCGGCGCCCGCAAGGATTACAAGCGCCGCATCGAGGAAGAGCTGCACCGCTTCGAGCGGTTTCAGCTGGCGGAGTGAGGGCAATCCGCAGCCATTGCGTCCCGCGCAATGCGCCCATCCGATTGCGAGTGAGCGTCGTCAGCAAATCCAATTGACAGCGCTTTCGCGATGCTCAAAACCCTGGGCAACAGCAACAAACGGTCCGGGAAACAAACTGATGAGCCAGTCCACCACACTTGCCGCCGTTGGCGGCGCAAAAAGCGAGATCGAAACCTCGACCATCCGCACGATCTCATGGCGGCTGATTCCGTTTCTGATCCTGGCCTATTTCTTTTCTTATCTCGACCGCGTCAATCTCGGCTTCGCCGCGCTCACGATGAACGCGGAATTGAAGTTCACGCCGCTGATATTTGCCTGGGGCGCCGGCATCTTCTTCATCGGCTATTTCATCTTCGAGGTGCCGAGTAACCTGGCGCTGGAAAAATTCGGCGCCAGCCGCTGGATCGCCCGCATCATGGTGACCTGGGGCATCATCTCGGCCGCGATGGCAATGGTCAGCGGCGAGTTGAGCTTCTACGTGCTGCGCTTTTTGCTCGGTGTTGCCGAAGCCGGGTTCTTTCCCGGCATCATCCTCTATCTGACCTACTGGTATCCGGCGGAATATCGCGCGCGCTTCCTCGCGGCGTTTGCGATCGCCGTTCCCGTCTCCACCGTGATCGGCGCGCCGATCTCGGGCCTGTTGCTCGGGCTCGACGGCATGATGGGCCTGAAGGGCTGGCAGTGGCTGTTCATCATCGAGGGCATTCCCTCGGTGCTGCTCGGCTTTGTCACCTGGTTCTATCTGACCGACAGGCCCGAAAAGGCGGACTGGCTGACATCCGAACAGAAGGCGTGGCTGGCGGCAAAATTGCAGGCGGAAATCGCGACCAAGCAGGCGGCACAACATCTGACGCTTGGGCAGGCGCTGTCGTCGCCGAAGGTGATCATGCTGAGCCTGGTCTATTTCGGTTTCGTCGGTGCGCTCTATGGCATGCAGTTCTGGCTGCCGCAGATCGTCAAGGCTTTCGGCCTCACCAATGCGCAGACCGGCTTCGTCACCGCGATCCCGTTCCTGTTCGGCACCATCGCGATGATCCTGTGGGCGCGCCACTCCGATGCGACGCGCGAACGGGTCGCCCATGTCGGCGGGCCGCTGCTGCTGACGGCGGTGGCGCTCGCGGCCTCCAGCTACATCACCGATCCCGTCACGAC